>NZ_JBFWMI010000187.1:0-2639 GCF_050251695.1 Macellibacteroides sp. | reverse complement strand
AATCAAATTATCATTTAAGGGTGCAAACCTACATAAAAAAGTTCATTTTAGCCATATGAAGCAGTCGGATAGCTTCCATCTAAATTTATCAAAACTACAGTAATGAATACTAATTTCCATCAATTATAGTGATATAATTTAGTTTTAGATACCAAATTACTCATAAAAACAGAAATAAACAGGTAAAAAACAAAACGAAAACTGACTTATATCAATTTTACATTTCAAATACAATCAATAAATCGGCTTCTACTGTTGCAATAATCCATTAGAAATATCTAACTTTACGGATTGAAAAGTATTGGACGTAGTACATCTGTTTTTTTATTGTGTACGTTTATTAAACCGCCCAAACCGGTTTTGAAATACTTTCTGCGGCTACAGCTTTGACTGAAGCACCCAGACAGACAAAAAAAAGTAAAATATATAATGACCAACAAATGGAATTTTCAGAAACCGACAGAAGAAGAAAACCGGATAAGCAAAGAGCTGGCTGATAAGCTGGCCATAAGTCCTGTTATCTGTCAGCTTCTTGTTAAGCGTGGCATAACTACGGAAGAAGAGGCAAATAAGTTTTTTAAGCCCAGTCTGAACGACCTGCATGATCCTTTTCTGATGCCAGACATGGATAAAGCGGTAAAGCGTCTGAATAAGGCTCTGGGTGAAAGGGAAAAAATATTGGTATATGGCGATTACGATGTGGACGGAACAACAGCTGTTTCACTGGTATACAAATTCTTACGCCCCTATACCACATTATTGGATTATTATATTCCGGATCGGTACGACGAAGGTTACGGCATCTCATATAAGGGTATTGACTATGCAGCCGATACCGATGTGAAGTTAATTATATCACTCGATTGCGGCATCAAAGCAATCGAAAAGATTGAGTATGCAAAGAAAAAAGGAATCGATTTTATTATCTGCGACCACCATATGCCCGACGACACGTTGCCGGATGCGGTTGCTGTTCTGGATGCCAAACGTGTAGATTCCAACTATCCCTATGAGCATCTTTCGGGATGTGGCGTGGGCTTCAAATTCATGCAGGCATTTGCCAAAAGCAACAACTTTCCTTTTGCCGATTTGGAAAAACTGCTTGATTTATGTGCAGTGAGTATCGCATCGGATATTGTTCCGATTACGGGCGAAAACCGGATCATGGCTTATTACGGGCTAAAGCAGATAAACAGCAACCCAAGTCTGGGACTAAAAGGAATCATCGATGTTTGCGGTCTGACGGGCAAGGAGATTACCATGTCTGATATCGTTTTTAAGATTGGTCCGCGCATCAACGCTTCCGGCCGCATGATGAACGGTAAAGAGGCGGTTGATCTTTTGCTGGCAAAAGACAGCGAAAGTGCACGCGAAAAGAGTGAAAACATCAATCAGTACAACGACGAACGCCGCGAACTGGATAAAAAAATTACCGACGAAGCCAATGCTATCATAGATGATTTTCAGGATATGGCCGACAGAAAGGCTATTGTTGTCTTCAATCCGGCTTGGCATAAGGGTGTGATCGGTATTGTGGCATCCCGGTTAACGGAAAAATATTACCGTCCGGCTGTGGTACTCACCAAATCATCGGAACTTATTACCGGTTCGGCCCGTTCCGTTTCCGGCTTCGATATATACAAGGCTATTGAAAGCTGCAGGGATCTGCTTGAGAACTTCGGGGGACATACCTACGCAGCCGGACTTTCTTTAAAAGAAGAAAACCTGGAAGCGTTCACCAATCGGTTTCTTCAGCTTGCAGCCGATGAAATCGTGCCGGAACAGATGGTACCTCAATTGGATGTGGACGCAATTCTTGATTTCAAAGACATAAACGCCAAGTTTATGCATGACTTGAAAAAGATGAGCCCCTTTGGTCCCGATAATCAGAAACCGGTATTTTGCAGCAGACGGGTAAAGGATTACGGAACCAGCAAACTGGTTGGGAAAGACCTTGAACATATTAAACTTGAATTGATAGATGCCAATTCCAACAGTCCCATTCACGGTATTGCGTTTGGCATGCATAAGCACAGCAAGCATATTAAAGGCATGAAACCTTTTAATATCTGCTATACAGTGGAAGAAAACACATATAACGGAAACACATCGTTACAGCTGATGATTAAAGACATCAAGCCAGACGATATATGAAGGGACGAGGTGGATGTCTACCATAAGATATTAGAGAAGTACTGGGGATACCAGTCTTTTCGTCCGTTGCAGGAGGATATCATCCATTCCATCGCTGCGGGCAGGGATACACTTGGCCTGATGCCTACCGGCGGAGGCAAATCTATTACTTTCCAGGTACCAGCCATGGCGATGGAAGGGATATGTATTGTGGTTACTCCCCTGATTGCCCTTATGAAGGATCAGGTGGACAATCTGCGTAAAGTGGGGATAAAGGCCACGGCTGTATATGCCGGGATGACCCGTCAGGAGATAATAGCGCAGCTTGAGAATTGCATTTTCGGAGATTATAAATTTCTTTACGTCTCGCCCGAACGTCTTGTTACAGAGCTGTTCAAAGCCAAGCTTTACGCAATGAATGTGTCGTTGCTGGTAATTGACGAAAGCCATTGTATCTCTCAGTGGGGATATGACTTCCGTCCCTCCTACCTCGCCATTGCCGATGT
>NZ_JBFWMI010000186.1:0-2717 GCF_050251695.1 Macellibacteroides sp. | reverse complement strand
GTTACATTTCCTATGGAATTGTTATTCTGGCTGTCTGCTTCAACTAACATCTGCAGATAGGCTGTGCCGGTAAAATTACTATTCTTTATTTTTTCTCCCTTCGGAAATAGAAGCGTTTGGTCTAGCCGTGTGCATGCTGCTTCTTGAGCACTGGTATTTAAATTCTTTGCTTTAAGTACTTCATTCAGAACGGCCCGGGCATCATGTCCCTCCTTATCGCCCAGGGTACATTGTATGATATCCACAAACTCTTTTAATTGTTGGGGAGATAATCCTACATTCAGACAAATATTCAAATGGCTGCGAAGCATCGGTTCTGCTCCGCCTATCGCACTGATAACGGATACGGTTACCAATTCCCGTTGCGCGTAGGTTAGGATATCTCTTTCAAATATATCAGCAAATAAATGTTCCTTGAGGAACACCTCAATTACCGGTGCAAATGCCGCATAGCCTGCAGGCTTTCCATCTTGCGGCATCTTTGTAAGCTCGGCCAGGATTTGTTTGCCCCGGTCATATTTGCTTGCTTCATTATTAATAGGAGAAATGTCTGGTCCGGTTTCATCTATAAGTCCTTTCTCCTTCCGCTCGTCAACCACCTCCATGAATGTCTGCAAACCTCTTATGCTTCGTGGAAATCCGCAATAAGCATACAGATGTACAATTGCCTCTTTAATTTCGTTGATTGTTAGTCCGCTTTCAAGACCTTTATTTAAAGCAGGCTTTAAATTCACTAAATCGCCTTTTGCGGTAAGCGCCGAAATAGCGATGATACTTTGATCTTTGGGCTGTAAGGCCATACGATCCGTTGAATTGTTTTGAGCAAACATATACTGTGGAAATAATAGAATTGTTGTAAGCAATCCGATGATAAATACTTTATTCATTCTCGTTTTTATTTTTTATTAAGACTCTTCTCAATCACATCTAATCTAGCTTTAGTAGGATAGGGAGTGTTTACAGTGGATCCATCACGCTGGAATTCAATAATCTCATCCTTCCTTGAATTATAGCTTGGCCATTGGGGAAGACCCGAACCATTGGGATCGCCATTTTTTGCAAAGTTTACCCAATAGGTATTCATTATTTTGGCAACTTCCTGATCTTTGGATGTAACTGTATCAACACCCCAGCGACTTTTCAGATTATTAAACACATAGGCAATCTCCGATCCATGGGGAGCGCCATGCGGCATACGGTCTTGCACGGAAGCCGGAACGTACGAGAAAAGATAAATGTATACAGGCAAACCTTTGGCTTCAAAGGCCTTTGCTGTGAATCTGGCAGGTTCACCCCATACCTTGTCTGTCGTAACCAATGTGAGCAGTTTAGCAAAATCAATGGTTCCTTCGGGATCATACGTTGCGATTGCTTCATTTTTATGTTCTCCGAACAGGTCGAAAAGTTCTTCTTTTGATTTAGCATCGATAAAGCCTGCAGGTACTTCTGCACTATTTGACCCAATAAGGAGTGGAACCTGTGCCTGCCGTCCTTCTTCGTATGCACTTTGAGCAGTTTCGGTTACCAATTTACCGTCCAGAATTGGACCGGCGTATATGGGCAGACCTTCATGAATTTCAATACCTCCGTCTACAATCTCTTCAACACTTAAGGAACGAAGTTTGGCGAGTGCAGCTGCGTCTGTATTATCTATTCCATGTTTACGTGCAAAATTTTTTCCGATTGTTTCGGCAGAAACAGGATAGAAAGGATCTGCATTTTCTTTACTGATAGGTCTTCCTGTAAGTACTCCATCGCGTCCACCTCCGGATTCGATAATTGCTTTTTGAAACAGACCTTTTGCCCGGGGGATTGTAAGGAGAGAGTGAACCGAAACACCTCCTGCTGATTCTCCAAATATAGTAACATTGTTGGGATCGCCACCAAAGGATTTAATATTATCCTGTATCCATTGGAGGGCTGCTATTTGGTCCATATAGGCATAACTTCCTTTAAGCTCTTCGGGGTGTTCTTCATTTAAAGCCGGAAAAGCAAAATGCCCCAGTCGTCCTAACCGATAGTTGAAAGTTATCAGAATTATACCTTGCCTGGCAAATTCTTCGCCTGAAACTGTAGCATCGGAACCACTTCCGCCTACGAAACCTCCACCATGTATCCAGACCATAACCGGTAACTGAGCATCTTGTTTACTATCGGATGGTTGCCAGATGTTTAGATACAGACAATCTTCTGATGAACCCTTCGCAATAGAACCGGAACCCCGGGGCCAGCCAGCTTGCGCACAATTTGCCCCATATTTACTAGCATCTAGTACTCCTTCCCATATCGGAGCTGGTTGAGGCGGTCGCCAACGGAATTCTCCAACAGGAGGAGCTGCATACGGAATGCCTTTAAAGCTGTTAACATTCCCATCTTTTGTCCCACGGATGGTTCCCGATTTTGTCTGAACAATGGGGTTTGTATCCGGATCAGTTCTATCTGCGACCTGAGCTTGCAGGGATGTACAGATCATGATTGTAAAGATTGTTGCTAATTTTTTCATGTCAATTGTTTTTTTCTTTGTTTGTTGAACGGAAAATGCATTGAATGATAGTCCTGTTTTTACTGGACATTATGTGCTTAAAACCTGTTAGTCCAGTTTTTTATCTTTCAGCCATTCCGACATTAAGTCGGCTATCTCAATGTTATTCAGATCCGAGAAAGGAAAATGTGTATTACCTTTAATGCCTATTTCCGGAAGGTGTACAACGGTTACA
>NZ_JBFWMI010000185.1:0-2722 GCF_050251695.1 Macellibacteroides sp. | reverse complement strand
CGGCATAGCCGGAGGCCGTCATTTGCGGAGGAGCTTTCCGTATGATGTCGGTATCTGCCAGACAGGCCTGTGGGGCAGGACATCCGAATGTCTGCTTGGCTCCATCAGCCGTTATAGAAGCACCGAAAGCGGTGTAGCCATCCATGGAGGCAGCTGTTGCCACACACATATAGCGGCGGTCTGCCTGGTAAGCTGATAATTTGGTAAGGTCGTTTATAGTACCCGATCCCACGGCCACCGGAATTGCGGTGTGGTTGCTTAAGGAAGCGGTGAGCTGTTCAACAAATCCATATTCGGCATACAGGTCGTCGTTATCAAAAATAAAGGGAGATTCCTGTATGATTCCGGCGGCAGAGAACAGCCGGCTTACCTTTTCGCCTAGCACCTGCCAGGTGGTTGTATCGGCTACGATTACAGCCGGCATTGCGGGAAACTGCTCCTTAAAAAGATCGGCTACCCGGTCCGATACCCCGACCCCTATCCAAAGTGTACGGGTATCGTTTGCTGCGGCAAGCGCTTTTTCTATGTTTGCATTCATCGCCTTACTTTGCTTGTGCTTTTAAAGCGTCGTTGACTTCTGTTGGGATATCCGATTCGATGATGTCCGGATGTGTGGCAATCTCCATCAGATATTTGCAGTGCCGGTCGGCAGCAGATGCCAGCTTATCGTGTGTAGGTGCCACCGAGATCATACACCTTACGCCGTGACTATGCAGCAGGTCCACTATCTTCCTGTTTTCGTCGTTGATGGATGGTCCCACATAGGCAATCATATTTTTCCATGGCACACCCGAAATAGCGATATCTTCGTATTCTTTCCAGTTTCGGGCGAAGACAGACAATAAGATTTCAGGGAAACGATCGTAGTAGTATCTTGCCTGTGCTCCGGTATGGACCGTCAGCATCACATAGTCGGCTGCATCGAGCTTACGGATTAAGTCGGCAATCTGTTCCATCGGAACATCTTTTTTATCCAGGTTAACGATGGTTTTGCCTTTGCTCCATAAGATAACCTCCTCCAGCGTAGGTATTTTACATGAAGTTACGTTGCCTTCGCTGTCTTTCAGTCGTATCTGCTGTAATTCATTCCAGGTAAAATAGGACAGCTTTCCTTTACCGGAAGTGGTACGATCTAAGGTAGCATCGTGCATGAGGACAATCACACTGTCTTTTGTAAGACGGGGGTCTATCTCAAATATGGCAGTCATCCGACCGATTATGTTCTTAAATCCTTCAAGGCTGTTTTCAGGGTAACCCTTCTCCCGTCCGCCCCGGTGACCGCTTACGATGATTGATCCGTCGGCCTTATATGCTATGTATTCGCTGATCGATGCGTGGTTCCGAAATGGTGAAGAATTCTTCGCCTCGGACTGAGCAGTTACATTCAAAGAGGTTAACAATAAACCGGCACACATCAGTCTAAGGAAAACATTTTGCCGTTTTTTTTCATTCATATTATTATAGATATTACTTTAAGATTACTCAATTCTACATAAAAGACAAATTAAATTGTAAAATGTCGTGAAGATAAACTTTTTCTACAAGATATAACCTTTGGCTAAAGAACGGAATTCGGTAATTTGTTCTTCTTCCCAGTTTCGATCCTTGCCCAGCTCCTTTGCCATAATGGATGCAACCATCGGTGCTACTTCAGCTGCCACCCGGGCATCCAGAAACAGCAGACGCACCCTCCGTGCAAGTACATCCTCCACAGTCTGCGCCATCTCTTCCCTTACAGCCCATACTACATGTGCCACTGTAAAGGTATAGTCTTTATGCAGCAATTGGGCATATTCCTTGTTTTCCTGTTTTAGCAGGTTTATTTTCTGTGCATCCGAACCGTATACATAGTCCCATGTGGAATCGTCGGTGTTGGTGGAATATCCGTGTACTTTAAGTGTTTTGGTAACACAAAGCCTCGGAACAAGATTACCCAATGCAATGGACCGGTCTACAGCCTCTTCCGCCATTTCGCGATAGGTGGTCCACTTACCTCCCGTTATGGTAAGCAAACCCGATTTGGATTTATATATCTTGTGACTTCTGGATATTTCCTTCGTCTTCCGGGTATCGGATTGTGTGGGTGCTGCCAGGGGACGCAGACCGGCAAATACCGATAGTACATCCTTCCGGGTTGGTTTCAGTTCCAGATATTGTCCGGCCTGATCCAAAACGAAATCAATCTCCTCTTCCAGCGCCTTAGGTTCAAGACAATGATTGTTGAGTGGTGTATCGGTTGTGCCCAACACTACCTTATTATGCCAGGGTACACCAAACAGAACCCTGCCGTCTTCGGTTTTGGGAATCATCAGCGCCGACTTACCTCCCAGAAACTTCCGGTCTACAACAAGATGTATACCCTGACTTGGACGTACTTTATTTTTGGTTTCGGGATTGTCTATCTTCATAATATCATCGACAAACACACCCGTAGCATTTATAATTACTTTCGTATTGAACGTATATTTCTCGCCATGAATGAGATCGGTAGCCTCAACACCGTTCAGCTTTCCTTCCGGATTCTTAAGCAGTTTATCCACCTTCACATAATTGAGGCATACGGCTCCGTGCTCTACAGCTGTTTCGGCCAGCGAAATGGCAAGGCGGGCATCGTCAAACTGTCCGTCGTGGTATACTACCCCACCTCTAAGTTTCGATTTCTTAAGTCCCGGAATTTCGTTTACCACCTTTTTTTTCGTTAATGGCAGCGAACGTCCCAATC
>NZ_JBFWMI010000184.1:0-2730 GCF_050251695.1 Macellibacteroides sp. | reverse complement strand
GATTTACATCCGATAATACAAACGGATTGATAATACTTTGCAAATATCGTTTATTTTTATCATCTGCTATAATGAATGACATTCAAATAACTATCGATACACCCATTTTTCACAATATTGATGATATTCAATCAACATTGAATGAGGTACCGGAAAGAATAATGATTCCCGGGATTCATATATACCATGCTGTTTTTACTTCTTTGGAGAGGTTGACGATTGTAATTTGTCGGCTACATTCAATTATAATATGCTGTTTTTACCGGCAATGTAAAAAACTATGATGAATTTGAACCATGGTCTAGAGCCAACCCAATGATTGACAGTTTGAGCTGGACACCTTAATTGATACTGCTAACTTTTAGTTATTACTAAAAGTGACAGGAACGGTCCAATTGGAACTTCGATATTCCCCTTTCCCCCCAATATAAGAGTAAGGTGTCCAGCGGGGCATATCTTTGAGTATTTGCAACACTTGATTGTCCCATGCCTCTATGCCACAACTTCGTAAGACCCTGACTTCTGCCACTTCTCCATACGAGTCAATTTTAGCCGAGTAAACACCTCTTGCTTGCTTTTGGTCTCCTAACAGAGAAGGATCGTACACAAGACGTTGATAGATATAGTTTTGGATGGTTGACTCTTTTCCGTCTTGAAATTTTGACATGATTTGCCAATCCACCCAAAGGTGTTTCAGTTTTTCTGCTTCTATACTGTCCGCTATTATCCTGTCTCTGTAACGTTGAGGCAAGAAGGGGACATATACGGTATAAAGACACCTCATCCGTTTGCCATTTTCATCCCTGGAGGGCAGACAGTGCGGAAGTTCTTTAATCAACCGAACAACCTCATTGTCAAAATCTTTATGGATGGACTTCAAGATGTTTATATCGCTGGGGAGCCCCATGGTATCGATAGAAAACATTACAACGGAGTACCCGGCTTTATTCTTTGCTAAGAGCTGTGGCGGATATTTCATTTGAGAAAAGAAGTATCTGTCTAAATCGTAATCCCATTTAGCCCATTTGGGAAGCTCTATGGTACCCATATCTTTGCCGTCTATCCTTGAAAAGCCAAGGTTCCAGTTTTTCTCTTTGCGCCACATGCTATCCAAACGATTTTCGTTTTGCCGCAACTTCGACAAACCGTTATCCGCAACAGACCGGCTTTCCAACACTGCCGACTTATCTCTGATGCCACTTTCCTGTGCCGGAAGGGAGCTAATAATCAGAAGAGAATAAATGAATACAAAGATTGTTCTCATATCTCATCAATTGGTTATGCGCAAATATATAAAAAAGTAGGATTAAAAATCTACCTAATTTATTATATTACAGCATCATTTATGTTGTAATTACTTAATTATTCAGATTGAATCCAATAGAAGAAATTTTGCGTTTCTGAATCTCTCCCAGAACTTCTTGTCTGCGTTTATAAATTAAAACAGATCTATTGAAATGAAAGTGTTGGATAAAGTATCCAACACTAAGCCCAGGGAGTAGGTGGTTTAGTCTGCGAAACATGACAGTGGATAACTTTCCATTGGTCGTTTTCCAAACGATAGACGGATGTAAAGTTTTCTTCCCAAAGCTTTTCGCCCAAGTAGATATTCAAATTGTAAGAGAGTACCGCCATTGAATCAGACAATTGCACCAGGGGATTGATCATTTCGAAATTATCCATCAGAACTGTTCCCCGCATACTTTCGTACAGATCTTTAATCTTATCGAACCCATCCAGCCTCAATTGCTGATCCGGATCGAAATAGCTGAAATCTTTCGAATAAAGTTCAAGAAAGGGAGTTGGGTCACCTTTGATCCACGCCTGCATAGCCTCTTTCTCGAGGGCTATGATTGTTTGGGAAATGCTACGTTTGTCCATAATGTATTTATTTAAGATTAAAGATTGAAGATTGAAACGCAATAACCAGAATCAGTTATGCCTAAAACTTTGTTTTATGAAAAACATATGTAGGGATATTTCTCATTTTCATTCAATTACAATACAAATGTAGTAATTCGTTTGTAAATAATGGTTCATATAAGTAAGTTATTTATCTAGTTAAATAATAAAATTAATGTAAATAACAGAGATACTCTAAAAAGCCCAAGAAAAGCCCAAGAACATTCAAGCAGAAATTATAGAAATAATAAGATCTAATCCACATATAAGCCGTAAAGAAATGGCTTCACTGCTGGATAGCTCACCTTATAGTGTAAAATATCACTTGAGACAACTAACGAACAAAGGGATCATTAAACATGAGGGCGCAACAAAAGCCGGGAAGTGGGTCATTCTATTAAACCTAGATTGAACTACCCGAAATATTCGAATAGTTCAATTCTATGGTAAATATCAATCAGCTGTTGACCGACTGATGTTGATTCGTTATAGATTACAAGCTGGTTGTAATCCGTTACGGTAAATGTTATTTCAAAACGGGAGGCAAAAGGTCTGCTTAAACCAGGTATGCCACCTCCATCCCACGGATGGAATCGTCTATTACTCCGTTGTTGTATACTTGCTGGCCGTTTACAAAGGTACGCAGCACCTTGTGGTGGAACGTATAGCCTTCGAAAGGAGACCATCCACATTTATATAGGATATTCTCCTTGCCAACCGTCCAGTTTGCTTCCGGATCAATTAAGACAAGGTCGGCATAATAACCCGGACGAATATACCCGCGGCGGTCGATCTTGAACAACTCTGCCGGCATGTGAGCCATCTTCT
>NZ_JBFWMI010000183.1:0-2786 GCF_050251695.1 Macellibacteroides sp. | reverse complement strand
TTGAATGTATCCGTAGCATCTTCAATTCTTGTTTACGAGGTTGTTAGACAAAGAATGAACGAAAAACACTAAGTTTTAACGATTAAAATTTGCTGAATATTTAACTATAGTAGGTTTCAGACCTCAAATATAAATTAGATTCATATGAAAAAAGTAATTTCAACATCTAACGCTCCTGCTGCAATTGG
Source organism: Macellibacteroides sp. (assembly GCF_050251695.1). NCBI lineage: Bacteria > Pseudomonadati > Bacteroidota > Bacteroidia > Bacteroidales > Porphyromonadaceae > Macellibacteroides > Macellibacteroides sp. The sequence continues at coordinate 2,598 of NZ_JBFWMI010000183.1, read as the reverse complement.
TCCGTACAGCCAGGCAATTCAGGTTGGGAATATGTTATTCATGTCTGGTCAGCTTGGTATTGATCCTTCAACCGGAGCTTTTGCCGAGGGTGGAGTAACCGAACAGACTATTCAGTCTTTCAAAAATATGAATGCTATTCTTACGGAAGCAGGCTATACGATGAATGATGTGGTTAAAACAACTGTTTTTCTTGCCGACATGAATGATTTTGCCGCAATGAATACCGTCTATGCATCTCAATTCGAAGGAGCCTTCCCTGCTCGCTCAGCTGTTGCCGTTAAAACATTACCCAAAAACGGATTAGTTGAAATTGAGGTTATTGCTGTAAAAGAATAATAATTCCCTATCATATACAGATAAGGCTTTCATAAATTATGAAAGCCTTATCTGTATATGATAGTTTACAATGGCATCAAAGTATACTGGCGATCACTATTTTCCAAAAAGTCTGGAAATAAGATCTTTTCTTCCTAAACGTTGTAATGTCTTGGTTATTTGATTTTTATAAGACTTGTCATACCAGAAGAAAAACTGCCTTTGCGCTAATTTTTGTTCTTTTGTATGGGCTGTATAAACCTTCTCCAATGTATAGGGATGATAGCCTGTGTAATACATTTCAGTAGCAAGCGTCATTGGTGTCGGCGTAAAATCCTGCACCTGTTCCAAATGAAAATGAAGATCTTTTGTAATTGCAGCCAACTCAGCCATATCCGCCTCAGTACATCCCGGGTGACTTGAAATAAAGTAAGGAATCAATTGCTGATTTAATCCCTCTTCCTTATTTATACGATCGAATATTTTCTTAAACTGACCAAACTGGGTAAACGAAGGTTTACGCATCTGTTTTAGTACTTCATCTGAAGTATGTTCTGGCGCCACTTTCAAACGACCGGACACATGATGAGCAATAAGCTCCCTCATATATTTATTAGCCGAATCATTCAACGCATTATCATCATATCTGTTTAATAACAAATCATATCTAACTCCACTTCCAATAAATGATTTCTTTATCCCCGGAATACTGTCAACTTCTTTATACAACTCAAGCATTGGTGTATGATCAGCATTCAGATTTTTACACACTTTAGGAGAAATACAAGACGGTCTTTTACACTTCCTACATATCGATAAATCTTTTCCTTTCATTCGGTACATATTAGCCGAAGGACCGCCTAAATCACTTAGATACCCTTTAAAATCGGGCATACCTGTAATAATCTTTATCTCTTTTAAAATGGAATCTTTACTTCGGGAAGCAATAAATTTTCCTTGATGTGCTGAAATAGTACAAAAGGCACAACCTCCAAAACAACCTCTGTGTAAGTTTACAGAAAACTGTATCATATCAAATGCAGAGATTGTCTTTCCTTTATATTTAGGATGAGGAAGTCTTGTATATGGCAAATCAAAACTGGCATCCAACTCAGCCTCTGTCATTGGAGGAAAAGGAGGATTTACAACTATTGATTCATTACCAACTCGCTGAATAATCCTGGATGCTTCCATCTTATTGGATTCTTCTTCAATATGTTTGAAGTTTTTAGCCTGTTTCAGTTTGTCAAGCAAGCACTCTTCATGAGAAAAGAGATTTATATCTCCAGGTAGTATATGAGCAGATACATCCTCCGACGGAGTTAAATAGGCCGTCTGTGGAATATCCTTTATATCGGAAAATGGAACACCTCTTTTTAATTTGTTTACAAGAGATCTTAATGGCTGTTCTCCCATTCCATAAATAAGTAAATCAGCCCTACTCTCAATCAATATACCTGGTTTAAGCTTATCTTGCCAATAATCATAATGAGTAAGGCGGCGCAAAGAAGCTTCGATGCCACCCAATACAACCGGGACATCAGGATATAACTTCTTTAATATTTGTGTATAAACGATACTTGGATAATCGGGTCTCATTCCAGCTCTTTTATCAGGAGTGTACGCATCGTCACTACGTAAACGTTTGTTGGCTGTATAATGATTTATCATCGAATCCATAGCACCTGCACTTACTGCAAAAAATAGCCGTGGAATTCCCAGCTTCTTAAAATCACGTAAATCATCACGCCAATTAGGTTGTGGTACAATAGCAACACGCAACCCCAGGGCTTCCAATGTTCGGCCAATTACAGCCGGGCCAAAAGAAGGATGATCAACGTAGGCATCTCCCGAAAAGAAAATTACATCCACGTAATCCCACCCTCTTGCCTCTATTTCTTTTTTAGTAGTAGGCAACCAATCTTCCAGTCTGTATTTATTCATGCTGCAAAGGTATATCTTTTTATTGATATAATTACAACGCTCGTTTTTATGCATTACCCATTGCTATACAATATCATTCGCTAAAAAAACACAGACCCTCATTTTTGATCAATTCAGTTTATAGTCATTACCAAAGGGTGGTTCCTATGCAGGTAAATATACAGAAGTTTCAGTGGCTGATACATTAAGAAGAATATTAGTCGACAGGGTATATAAACAAAAAAAGGAGTCAGTTCTATTGAACTAACTCCTTCTCTAAAAACGGCGGCTACCTACTCTCCCACTGTTACGCAGTACCATCGGCGTGGGTGGGCTTAACTTCTCTGTTCGGAATGGGA
>NZ_JBFWMI010000182.1:0-2950 GCF_050251695.1 Macellibacteroides sp. | reverse complement strand
ACATCCCGGTAGATGCCTCCGTAGATATTAAAGTCACCCACCAGAGGCATAACATCCTGTGTAAGGGCATTGCTTACTTTAACCAATAGTTTGTTGTCCTGATTGTATGTGATGAAATCGGTTATATCAAAAACGAAAGCCCCGTATCCTCCCCGGTGTTCACCCACATGCCGGTCGTTTACCAATAGGTTGGTTACCGTATTTACCCCTTCGAAGCGAAGGTAGATTCGTTTACCCTTCCATTCGGGACGTATAAACAGACTTTTCTCATAGTTTCCGGTCGTACGCAGGTAATCCTGTTTCCCCGACAAAGCATCGGTGGCATTCCATGTATGAGGTAAGTCCACGCGATGTTCGCTTTTAAACTGAACCTGGTGAGAGAAACGGAACTTCCAGTTGTCGTTTAAAGACAATACACTGCGTCCGGCATAGGCAGAACTGCATAGCAATAAAAGTGCAAAAAGCACCACGGCGTTTTTCATGATCTCTTTTTTTATGCAAAAATAGCGCCGGATGAGGTGGTGCAACTGCCCAAATTGTCCGATTTAAGACAACCGATTGTCCAACTATGCCCTTTTAGCAGTCAAAGAGAGCGCTTCAGGCATCCTTGTACAGCTCGATCACCAACGTAGTGGTAAGCACAATCCCGATGCCTACACAAACAGCTATCAGCAACCAGTTGATGAATTTTGCTTTGGGTTTGGTGTCTTTGTGCAGATCGGTAAGGTAATACTCTTTAAAGAAGAGGTACAATGCCGGAACCGAAGCACTGGCCAATAGAAAGTCTTCCGGAATTTTAAAGAAGTAGGTCTTCGATAAACCGATAAGCGACCAGTGACAGAGCAACAGGATAATGAAAAGATTGCTCTTGCGGGAGAACAGTAACAACAACCCGATTGTAAAGGTAACGACCGAGCAGGGCATTACCGGCGACGTGATACCCGGAAAGCTAAGTCCCCTTGCCATGGAGAAAACAGGATAGATAAAAGGCATCAGCACCAAAAGATATCCCAGCACGTTGTATTTGGGGTTACGCTCCAATTGGGTGTAGCCGGCCAATAGATCCCACAGCCAGGCAATGGCCAGGATAGCCCAGAAGATAGACAATACATTGTTGTAGCTTCTCTCCGAACAGTAGATATGATAGTAAACCACCGATATCCAGGTATAGGTGGCGATAAAGTAAATCTTCATCCCTATCTTTACCCAACGTTGCGGGTTACGCAGGAGCATCAGGGTAAGCAACACACCGATCAGCACGATAAAGATCTGATACATCCAGGTGGCGGAGTTGTACTCGGCAATTGTTTTCCAGAAAGTATTCATAGTTGTTTTTTATGTCTGGTAAGAGAATAAGCGCGGTTTGGAAACAAAAACATAGGCAGGGTGGTACCTACGGCAAGCAGAAAGATCACCGTACAGGTAACCATGGTGTTTGAAAAAAACATCTCCATATACTTAGCCCTGTCCAGGGGATTATCCATATTCTGCAAAAACATCAGTTGGGCAAATACCATGTTGTAGGCAAATTTACCGGGTACCATCGGCAGCAGAGCCGGAATGGAAAGCACCGTCATAGGAGAATGAATCCTTTTCCCCAGCCAGATACTGCCCAGACCGATTACAAGAGCCCCCACAAAGGAAGCCGATGCAATGTTAATACCCACCAAAGTCATCAAACAATAACGACAAGCGTGACCGGCGGCAGCCAGTAAAGCGATGTAAGGGAACGAGCGTAACGAAGGATCGGAGATTGCTCCGAATCCGATTCCTGCCACAGCAGCAAAGAATCCGTCTATAAGAATATCCGTAAGTATCATAACAAGCTGTTTTTTACCAGTAATAATGTAAAGGAAAGTCCGATTGCAATGCATACGATAAGCAGAGCCGCCTGGGTAAGTCGGGCAAACCCGGTAAGCACATGCCCTTCTACAATATCGATCACACCATTGATAAGCGGAACGCCGGGAACCAGGTACAGAACGCTGGTAGCCAAGGCTATTTCGGAAGTAGTATCAAAGATAACAGACGTTGAGGCGCACATGGATGCAACAAAAGCCGATGCAATAAAAATTACAAAGTGATTGATCCCTTTGCCGGCCATCTGCTGTCTTAAAAACAACCCTGCAATTGTAGACGAAAACACGATTCCCACAGAACACCAGTCGCCGCCGAATAACTTGCAGAAAGAGGCATTGGCAAAACCCACCAGAATCAATACAAACAACGGATTGATACGGGGAGAGGAGACAATCTTCCTGTACTTTTCTTTCAATGTGTCGAGAGACAAATGTTCGTCGAAGGTCTCCCAGCTCAACGCACTTAATTCTGAATTCCGTTCAAAGCTGATGGGAAGCGACGGGATGTCGATTACTTCACTGTAATTTTCCCTCGTTTCCAGATCAAGCAGTGTAAGAATAATACTTCTCTGGAGTACACTGATCTTAACAGTATATCCAAAAGACTCGCCGATTCGTTTCGTACTACGTATCACACGGGAAGTATGTACCCCACACCCCATCATGTGTGCAGCATATTCGGCTACAAATACCCCTACCTGCAGCAGAGGTTCTTTTTCCTGTTTCATAAAAGAAGACTATACCTTAAATAATCTAAACAATAACGAATGTCCCGGGAGGACTAATAGAGTGTCTTCACGAAATTAAATAGAGGGTGAACAATGAAAAAAACTGAATCGGCTGCAAAAGTAAATAAAAGATTTCAGAGAGGAGGCGATGCCGGCCTATTTTTGAGGTATAATCTGCACATCGATGTCCCATGTCCACTTGTCGAAGTACAGATTGCCCCCTTTCCATTCCACTTCACCCCGCTGGAAGTCCACTGTCTCACTGCGGGTAAAATGCTTTTCGGGAACAAGCGGAGCCGAAAAGTCGTCGTTCACAATCAACCGGTAGGCATCAATTCCGTTGGAGAAGAAATAGCGGGTATC
>NZ_JBFWMI010000181.1:0-2998 GCF_050251695.1 Macellibacteroides sp. | reverse complement strand
GGAACAGAGGCAGAGCCGATGATGAATCTGCTGGCCTGGGTGGAAGACGGACAATGGATTCTCTGTGTGATGCCAAGAACACTTCATCGTCCGGCATGCTATTTCAAGGAAGGAGACGGAAACCTGCTGATCAGTCCCGCTTCGGTGGACCTTGGTGGGGTTTTCATCACCCCTCAGGCCAAGGATTACGAGAAAATAACCTCACACCATATCCGGGAGATCCTTCAGGAAGTCTGCCTGAGTGAAGCCGGAATTCAAGAAATAATTCATAAACTTACGAAGTCACTGCAGGTCGACGCCTGAGTGTACTTCCGAATCTTAAAGCTTAAGTCATGAAAAATAAACAAGTTTCACCCTGGGCGTGGGTACCCACCTTGTATTTTGCACAAGGACTACCTTATGTCGCCGTTATGACCATTTCTGTAATCATGTATAAGCGTCTGGGTATATCCAATACCGACATCGCCCTGTACACAAGCTGGCTCTATCTACCGTGGGTAATCAAACCATTCTGGAGTCCGTTTGTAGATTTACTGAAAACAAAACGGTGGTGGGTTGTTACGATGCAGATGTTGGTCGGTGCCGGATTGGCGGGAGTAGCTTTTACGCTTCCTACGGATTTTTTCTTTCAGGCTTCGTTAGCCGTATTCTGGCTGGTCGCTTTCAGCTCCGCCACCCACGATATCGCTGCCGACGGGTATTACATGTTGGCACTCGAACCGCATGAACAGGCCTTCTTTGTGGGAATCCGCAGCACGTTCTACCGTATTTCGACCATAGCCGGACAAGGTATCCTGGTTATGATTGCCGGTGCACTGGAAACCAGCACCGGCAAGATACCTATGTCGTGGTCCATCACCTTCTTCATCATGGCGGGTCTGTTCATCGCCTTTTGCCTGTATCACAAATTTATACTACCTAAACCCGCTTCAGACAAGCCGTCGGTTACGGTTACAGCCTCCAATCTGATGAAGGAGTTTTTTGCCACTTTCGCCTCTTTTTTCAAGAAGAAACAGGTGGCCATCGCCATTCTGTTCATGCTGTTCTACCGCTTCCCCGAAGCGCAGCTGGTTAAGCTGATCACTCCGTTCCTGATCGACCCGCGCGAAGTGGGGGGACTGGGACTGACAACCACCGAGATCGGGTTAACGTATGGTACCATCGGTATCATCGGACTTACTGTAGGTGGAATTCTGGGAGGTATCCTCGCTTCAAGAGGTGGATTGAAAAAATGGTTGTGGCCTATGGCGTTAATCATCTCTTTGCCGAACATAGCCTTCGTATACCTGGCCAGCGTTCAACCGGAAAGCTTTTGGGTAATCAATCTTTGTGTGTTCATCGAGCAGTTCGGATACGGATTCGGATTCACGGCCTATATGTTATACATGATCTATTTCTCGGACGGCGAGCACAAAACAGCCCACTATGCCATCTGTACCGCATTCATGGCCCTGGGAATGATGTTGCCGGGTATGGCTGCCGGCTGGTTGCAGGAACAGCTGGGTTACGAAAACTTCTTCATCTGGGTGATGATCTGCTGTGTCGGAACCCTGGTGGTTACGGCCTTCCTTAAAGTGGATCCTAATTTTGCTAAAAAACAGAAAGAATAATGAAAGTTATAAAATACATCCTACTTGCTATGATCCCGTTTTTTGCGGGAACGGCATTTGCTCAGAAAATAAGAATCCAGACAGGCATCGAGGTTCTTAAAAATAGCAATTTCAAGCTATTGGAGGGGAAAAGAGTGGGCCTGATCACCAATCCTACCGGAGTGGACAACCAGCTCAAATCCACCATCGATATTCTGCACGAAGCTCCCAACGTAAATCTGGTAGCGCTGTTCGGTCCGGAACACGGTGTGCGCGGCGATGTGCATGCAGGCGATCATGTGGACAACTCTTCCGATCCCACCACCGGTCTTCCCGTTGGTTCGCTCTATGGCAAGACCCGCAAGGCTACCCCCGATATGTTGAAGGGCATCGATGTGCTGGTCTACGATATCCAGGATATCGGTTGCCGTTCGTTCACCTACATCAGTACGATGGGACTGGCTATGGAAGCCGCAGCCGAAAACAATATCGAATTTGTGGTGCTCGACAGACCCAATCCCCTGGGGGGACTCAAGGTGGAGGGTAATCTGGCCGAAGATGGATACATCTCTTTTGTAAGCCAGTTCAAGATTCCTTACCTCTATGGCCTTACCTGTGGCGAGTTGGCACAGATGCTCAACGAAGAAAACATGCTTGCCAAGCAATGTAAACTCACGGTAGTGAAGATGAAAGGATGGAAGCGCAAGATGGATTACACGCAGACCGGATTGCAATGGATCCCGTCGTCTCCCCACATCCCCCATGCCCATTCGGCCTTTTTCTATCCCGTGTCCGGCATCGTAGGCGAGCTGGGTTATCTTTCCATCGGCGTAGGATACACCATCCCTTTCCAGATGTTTGCAGCCGATTGGATCAAGGCGGAAGAGTTTGCTTCGGCACTCAATAAACTCAATCTGCAGGGCGTTCACTTCCGTCCCATGCACCTTAAACCCTTCTATTCCGTAGGAGTAGGCACACAGATGCAAGGAGTGCAGGTACATCTTACCGATTACCAGAAGGCCAACCTGTCCGAGATCCAGTTTTATGTCATGCAGGTGATCGCCCAGCTATATCCCGATAAAGCAGTCTTCGCCAACGCCAACGAAAAGCGCTTCGATATGTTCGACAAAGTGTCCGGCAGCAACCAGATCCGTCTGCTGTTTGCCAAAAACAACCGCTTCGAAGATATTCAAGCCTATTGGAACAAAGACGTAGAGGCATTTAAGAAACTTTCAAAAAAATATTATCTCTATAAATAAGGAGATAAATAAGACAGACAGATATGATACTGATAGCAGATAGTGGTTCAACTAAAACCGATTGGTGCCTGGTTGATAAGGGGGCGCTGGTTAAGCAGGTCTTCACGAAAGGGACCAATCCCTTTTTTCAGACTGAAGATGAAATCAGCA
>NZ_JBFWMI010000180.1:0-3044 GCF_050251695.1 Macellibacteroides sp. | reverse complement strand
ATCCCGTTGCCGGCTTGTATAAATTGAACCGCAGCGGCACTGCCGGCAAGGGCAAGTGCGCTGGTCTTAATAAAATCTCTTCTTCCTTTTTCCATAACAAACTTATTGAGGTTGGTAAAAAGGATTGGATTGGATCGTAGAGATCCCCTGCGTTCCTACCGCTCCCAAAATGCGGGTGGCACGGAGGAAACGCTTCGTGTTATAATCGTCGTACAGGTCACTTTCGGGATCGAAACTGCCGGTATGTACGTTGTTGATGGAATGAATAAAAGTCTTGTCGCCCACATATAACCCCACATGGATGATACGCTCATTCTTATCGGCGGTTGCCTTTTCGCCAAAGAACAACAGATCCCCCGGCTGCAGATTATCATATCCGGCAGATATATCCACGGGAATACCCGTGTGAACCTGTTGCGAGGCATCCCTCTGCAAGATCAGTCCGTGTAAAAATGTAATCGTCTTGATAAACCCGCTGCAATCCACCCCTTTGGAAGAGGTGCCACCCCACAGGTAAGGCGTACCGTTAAGGGAGTAGGCTGCATTGATCAGACTTTCGGCCGATAGATTAATCCCTTTCAGCCATTCATCCACAGGCTTTGCCTCGCTGGTGCGCACATAGCCCGTCCGTCCGTCGGGATAGCTCACCTTATAAAAGCCCCCTTCAACTCCCTCCAGCTTAAGCATACATCCGCTTACCAGGTCGGATACGGGTGTAGACGTAAGATCCGGTTTGCTGTAAGCGGTACCATAATGCGAAAGAAAAATCACCTTAGGGGAAGTCATCCAGGCATTGTACACCTCCCTGCTAACCTGTTTTATGTAACCCGCCACGGTCCACGCTATATAATTGTCGGCCATCTGCACCCGCAGCCACGAATCCTTTTGGAGGATACGCACCGGCATACCGAGCAAGGCCTGGGTAGACATCTCCGAACTGAAGCGCGGTTTCGAATTCATGGGAACCACCGAATGATTTACAATACCGTAAATGGAACCCACCGAAGCAGAGTCGGGCAGAAGCCTGATACTGTCGGCCACCTGCCACTTAAATTGCGCAAACAAATTGAGAGTTGCTTCTTTTGCCTCCTTACTGGTGGTAACCCCTTTTAGGATAAGCTGACTGTCCGTTACCACAGGCTCCACATCAAAAACAGCCGTTCGCTTGTCGGGGACAATGGAATCAGACATCAGAGTAATCATTGCTTCAGCCATCTCTTTTTTCTGTTCCGGAGAGATGCTGCAAGCATAAAATATGCAGGACGCCAACCCTAAGCATATACATTTTACATAATTCATACGATCTAAAGTTAGAAGTAAATCAATTTAAATTTCAACAAAGTTATTAAAATAGATTAATTTACCTCTTTTTGAGCATAAAAAAAGGGTAATAAACTCTTTCAAATTTATTACCCTCAGATTAGTCGGGATAAGAAGACTCGAACTTCCGACCTCCACGTCCCGAACGTGGCGCGCTACCAACTGTGCTACATCCCGCTAATTCAATACGGCTGCAAAGGTACAAACATTTTCAAAACTTCAAATATTTAGCACTAAAATTTTTACTTATGCAGTTAAATTCCCTTCGCCCGAAGCTAATGTAAAAAAAGATATATTTATTTTAACAGAAAGTTTGGAGATATAAAAAAAACGCTTACCTTTGCACCCGTAATGAAAACGATGGTGCCATAGCTCAGTTGGTAGAGCAAAGGACTGAAAATCCTTGTGTCCCCGGTTCGATTCCTGGTGGCACCACTCAAAAAGAAGCAGTTATCAAACAGATAGCTGCTTCTTTTTTTATGTCCGTTTGCAAGGACCCCTTCCGCGTAGGCTCCTCAATATCACGGATCAACTTAAAAAGTTGAGGGATTAATATTATGCATATAATTTACATATTCTGGAGAGTATTCATTTCATCACTTTTACTGTTTTAGAGTTTTATGTCAGATCATATTGCCAATTATAAAGAAGGCAAGGACGAGGAAGAAATATTGAAAGATATAAAATAATTGCCCGGATGCGATTATTGCGATTTTTACAGCAATCACCACACCCGGGCTATTATAATAATCTAATATATATTACAGATTAAAAGGACACATGCTTCACATTCAGGTTTTTGTCAATCAGCATTCCGTCAGATGGAATCAGGCTGCCAGCGTTGAATGCTCGTTTGACCTTGAATTTTATTACAAACAGGTCGAGTTCCGCATCGCTGGTAATTACAGGTTTATCTCCAATGTTTGCAAAGGTGGGATATAGAGCCTTTTGTTCATTTGTATGCAGACGATCATTACTCATGTTTTCCATTTCCTTCATTGCCAGAGGCTCAACTCCGATAAATTCTAAATCATCCGATTTGTAAGGTATGGCAAAGCTAAGAGCATTTACATTCTTAAGTCCGCGTCCCTTTACCCGTATTTCCAACCTATCGCCGGCCTTGCAGATGTTTCTGGACGGTGTAAGCTTAAGACTGCCTTCAATTTTATCCATGCCTGCACCTTTGGCTCCACCACCCAGCTGGGTTGTAAGAACTGAAATGTCATAGGCATCAATAAGTCCGTTCTTGTTTATATCTCCATTACTGATATAGCCTTCAAAATCAGAATCACCCATTCGGAGACCTGTGTAATTGAGGTATGAAGTAAAATCGTTCATATCAATAAGACGGTCGGCATTTATATCACCGGGACGGTAGCTTTCTGATCCGGGTACTTTAAAGATATACAATTCGCGTCCTGAACCATAATTACCTACAGCGCTTGTAACATCGATTTTTACATACTGTGCAACTGGCTGATTGTCGAATGTATATGTCTTGACGGTCGACGATCTGTCCCATTTAAAATCACCGGCCTTCACCCAATTCTCACGATCTACACTTGTATAAATGCTTCCGGTAAGCAATATTCCGTTCCCACCATCGGTACGGGGCAGATATTCCATTTTATCAAGGTGATTTACACTGTTTAGATTAATAATAATATTAAAAGGAACAGCCTTTTCACTCCAGGATGTATGCCATGCATCACCCTCATCAAAGT
>NZ_JBFWMI010000179.1:0-3056 GCF_050251695.1 Macellibacteroides sp. | reverse complement strand
AGATAGAATTTTAAGTTTGTAATTTCACTGCCTGCAAATTTGTGATTTAATAGTTTAAGGAATACATCCTGAATGGCATCCTTTATAATCTCTCTTTCATAGCCAAGACCAACACCATAGGAAAACAATACGTCTACATATTTACTATATAGAGTGGCAAACGAAGCTTCGTTTCCATTTGTTATTCCTTTAATTAAAATGTGATCTTCCATTGTTTGTTACTAAATCAACTCTCTTTTTAGATTTAAAATAATTAAACAGAAGCAAAAGTATTCATTTTTAATTGAAATGCAATGACGTGTTGCACTTTGAAATATCTCTATCTTTGCCAAATGGGAGATGAAAAGAATACACAGTTAACTATACTTATTTAATAATAAGAATTTATCTAAGATTTTATATAGTTATGATAGTTAAATAGTTGAGTTTAATGCCATAAAAAGAGGGTAATTCCTGTTTTGGAATTACCCTCTTTTGTGATTATTCGGTAGGGCCATATTTTATCCCCATTGAGCTCCAGCGTGTAAGGAAATTGGCTAATGCCAATTTAAATTTTTGATAATCTTTGTTCCCAGCTTCAGTCCAGCCCACTTCTGCATATGCTGCTATTCGTGGATATACTTTATAATTCATACTTTCTGTGGTTGGTATAAATTCTCCCCACATCTGACATCCAGTACCCAATACCTTGGATTGTAATTCAGTAGGAAGTCCTGTAGGTATAGGATTGAAGTTATAAGCTTTTTCCATGGGTATAGATTTGTAATCATAGTCCAGGTAAGTGTATTCATGGAAAGAATTAACAACTTCATATCCTTTTTTGAGGGTGCTGACAATTAGACTTGAATCCCCCTTCCAGAAGTGAACAATGGTACCTGCAGCCAGCTTCTCATTTCCTTCTTTCGTATCCTTTTCTGATTGATATTCGTGAAGCTTAGCTCCTGTAATCTCATTCCATCCCATCATCCTCTTGTTCTTTGAGGCTAGTATATTGGAGACAGTGTTTGTGAAATATACCTGCAATTCAGCCGGAGTTGCAAGGTCATTTTTCTTCATATAGGATTGTACCATAGGTGATTCGTTCCACTGGTCATAACGAACTTCATCGCCGCCAATATGAAATACCGGTGAAGGAAAGAGTGTGATTACTTCGTCGATAACGTCTGTAAGGAAATTCACGACTTTAGGATCTGCCACATTATAAATGTCATATTGAACACCAAATTTACAAGGAACTTTTATCTTTTTGCCTGTTGTTCCGAGCCAGGGATATGCTGCAATGGCTGCACTTGCATGTCCGGGCATCTCTATTTCAGGAACAACCATGATGTGGCGGTCGGCTGCATAAGTTACAATCTCTTTAATATCATCTTGTGTATAAAATCCTTGATGAGGCTTACCGTCGTATTCATTGCTTCCGAAATGATTAATTTCGGTTGAGTCCCGGTATGAACCTACTTCTGTAAGCATCGGATATTTCTTGATTTCGATTCTCCATCCCTGGTCTTCCGTGAGATGCCAATGGAACACGTTCATTTTTAAACGGGCCATTTCGTCTAGTAATTGCTTTACAACCTCTTTGCCTTTAAAATGGCGTCCTTCGTCTAGCATGAATGCTCTCCATTCAAATGCAGGATAGTCTGAGATAGTACCCTTTTGAACGGTTAGTTTCCCTTCGTTTGCCCTAATTATTTGTCTCAGGGTTTGGATGCCGTAAAAGATACCAGTGGAAGTTCCTGATGTGATTTTAATACCTTTTGAACTAACATCAATAGAATAACCATTTTTTTCTTTTTCAGTCTTGCCTGTATTTAACTCCAGTTGGATATCTGCCATAGTATTTTGCGGATCCAATATTGTTCTGCAATTGAAATCAGAAGAAAGGATCTCTTGTAACACATCTACCTCTTTTTTGACACTTTCAGGAAAAGCTATTTTAACCTCTGAAGGAAGTTCGAGATGCCCCGTTTTGTAAGCAACTGACTGAGGTGTTGGAATTACCTGATAATTTAAAGGAGCTTCCTGCTTGCAGGAAAGCATCAATAGAGATATACATATCCCCGAAATAAGGTTAACTTTCATAGAATTTTATTTAAATGTTTTGTTTAGCGATAAAGCGTGATGTGCAAATATAGAGATAAATCCTTAATAAAAAGTCAGAATGAAATATTGTACAATTATTTTTCAAGCCATAGATTAATAGTTTTAATCACCTTGTCTCGTAAGGAATCGGGCAGAGTATTAATCCTTGCCCGGTGACTCCCTTTCGGTTGGATGGCAACAAACATATTTTTCTTCCCATCTAACTTGGTAATACCTACGGAAGTCCACGGATCATATTCGCCGTATACGAAGATTAGGCGAGGGTCGCTTGTTTCAATAAAATTTGTCAGTTTCTTATAAAGCTCCGGTTGGAATTGGATAGTTATTCCTTCGGGTAACATAATCCGTTGCAAATAATCTTTAGCTGTTCGGATGAAAAGAAGATCCTTAAATGGCTCTATGTCGTAACCGTAATATCCTAACTCGCGTGCAGCCTGAATAAAAAATGCCTGAGTAGGTTGACCGGTGGCAAAATAATCAGGTCCGCTAATCTCTGTCAGGTGTTTGAATAAAACTCCGGTGGTTGCTGTGTTGGCAGGGATGTGGCTTGCAGGTGTTCCCCATTGCCAGAAAGCAAATGAATACTCCAATACACAGTAGTCAAGTACTTCATTCATGGATATGCGGAAAGATAGCTGCTTTTCCATGCAAAACTTTTCCATGAGAGGTATTATTTCACCTCTTCTTTTCAGCACTTCACGCTGAAAAGACAAAATAGCCTGACGAGTTTTTTTATCTCCTACTACATTTAGAAACGGTTCGTGCCTGCCGTCTTCTGCCGACCGGCTTACAGGTGCTACATAGGGTACGGTGATATCTACATCGTTCGGAAAGAAAGCCCGGTAGATCAGAGCTGTTTGCCCTCCTTTGCTAATACCCGTGCTAATCCATTTTTGAGGATAAATTTGTTTAAACAGAGTGGTGATAAGATGTAGGTCTGAAGCCGAATTCTG
>NZ_JBFWMI010000178.1:0-3175 GCF_050251695.1 Macellibacteroides sp. | reverse complement strand
CCTCCATCACCTTATTGAAAGAACGGGTATCTTCATCCACCAGATAAAGAAGTTCCCTGACTAATTCCTGTCCTCGTACCGCTGCGTCCGAGAATTCCTCCCAACGATCGTCCCAACCCGGTTTATGTGCCGAAAGATTGGCAACCATCGTTCCCAAAGCAGCACCCAAAGCTCCCATGACGGCAGCAATGGATCCTCCGCCCGGAGCAGGCGACTCGCTGGCAGTTTCAAGAATAAAACCGGTCACACTTCTGTCTACCAATCTCTCCTCTTCTTTCTTATCCAGCATATACTCGATCACCTTATTATCAACATCAAAAGGTTTAAGGTCATCCAGTCCCATCGACAGAACAGCCATACGAATAATTTCTTGTTCCGGAATACCCAGTGAGCGCTGTTGTTTACGTAAAAAATAACGTCCGGCATCCAACAATACCGATTTGGGTATCAACCCCACTATTTCGGTTCCCGTAACCCGCACTCCACGGGCAGCAGCTTTGGCGACCACCTCTTCAAAAGCAACATGCACCGGAGTAATGGCCACATTGGTTATATTCATAGAAACCTGTGCAATTCCATACTCTTTTATGAACCATCCGATTGCCGCAGTACTTTTTAACGACCCGGGGATAAAACGCTCCCTTCCCAAATCATCCTTCATGATACGCCCTACAGGCGAGCCTCCTTCACGCATAACCCTTCCGCGTTCGCGTACATCAAACGCAATCGCATTGGCCCTGCGCGTAGAAGTTGTATTTAAATTGAAATTAATAGCGATCAGAAAGTCGCGGGCCCCCACAGCTGTACACCCTGTCTGAGCAACCCTGTCCGTCCACTTTTCACCTCCAAAGTCGGGCATCTGCTCCGGAACACCAAAACGGGGTTTAAGCCCCTCGTACTCGCCTTCGCGGCAAACGGCCAGCTTTTTCCGTTCGGAACGGAATGCGGCATATTCATAACAATAAACTGGAATACCGGCTTCTTTTGCGATGCGCTCTGCCAACCGGCGGGCATATGCAGCTGTTTCATCCATCGAGATTCCCGAAACCGGAATAAGGGGGCAAACATCCGTTGCCCCCATACGAGGATGTTCGCCGTGATGCTTACGCATATCGATCAGTTGAGCGGCCTTCACCACACACAAGAAAGCTGCCTCAACAACGGCTTCTACCTCGCCTACAAAAGTAACAACGGTGCGGTTGGTAGCCCACCCCGGATCCACATCCAGCAGCTTAACTCCCGCCACACCTTCTATTGAATCGGTAATCTGTTTGATGACCGACATATCGCGTCCCTCGCTAAAATTGGGTACACATTCTACTATTCGTTTTTCCATATAAACACCAGGTTACAAAGTGATTCTTCAGGATTAACAACATGTAATCCTCTGCGCTAAAATTACATATTTTCAATTTCAAAACAACAAATCAGGGGAATTAATTTACATTTTATCACTTGAACTTATCAAATCCAGGCTTTATCCGGACATAAAGGTGACAATATTACAGATCCCTATTGGGATTGCTCAATTATAACTGTCCTCCTTCATTTATAACTTTTGCTTATAATACATTACTAATTTTGAAGATCACTTTATCTCAATATGTACTATATTTGCGTTGGGTTAAAATGATATGAGTATTAATATTTAATCGTAAAACACATGAAATTTGTAGCAAACGAAAAACTCACAATTATCGGAGCCGCCGGAATGATAGGTTCCAATATGGCTCAAACAGCCCTGATGATGAATCTGACTCCCAACATTTGTTTATATGATCCCTTTGGTCCCGCATTGGAGGGAGTAGCAGAAGAATTGAATCATTGTGCTTTTAAAGGGGTTAATATCACCTGGACAACCGATATACGTGAAGCCCTTACAGGCTCTTCTTATATCGTTTCATCCGGAGGTGCACCACGCAAAGCAGGTATGACACGTGAAGATCTTTTAAAAGGCAATGCCGAAATCGCACGCCAGTTGGGAATGGATATCAAGACCTATTGTCCGGATGTCAAACATGTGATTGTTGTATTTAATCCCGCTGATATTACAGGATTGGTTACTCTTCTGTATTCCGGATTAAAACCAACGCAGGTTTCTACACTTGCCGCACTGGACAGTACGCGCCTTCAATCGGAACTGGCTAGATACTTTAGCATTCCGGCATCCGAAATACATAACTGCCGCACTTATGGCGGACATGGAGAACAAATGGCTGTATTTGCATCTACCACTTTTATAAAAGACCGGAAATTGTCCGATCTGATCGGAACTCCGGAAATGCCTGCCGAAGATTGGAATGAATTAAAACAAAGGGTCATTCAGGGAGGAAAGCACATAATCGAACTAAGAGGCAGATCATCATTTCAAAGTCCGGCTTATCTTTCCATATGTATGATTGCAGCGGCTATGGGAGGAACCGCGTTTGAATGGCCAGCCGGGATGTATATTCAAGACGGGAAATTCGGCCATATCACCATGGCCATGGAAACGTTGATTACAGCACAAGGAATTACATATAAGGAGGTAACCGGAACAAGTGAAGAGGAGTCAGAACTGGGCGAAAGTTACACACACCTGTGCAAACTAAGAGATGAAGTTATCGAGATGGGCATCCTTCCTCCCGTAAAGGAGTGGAATAAGCTTAATACTCATATTAAATAGGTAGTCTTTAAGGTCTATTCAACAAAGAGGATTCTAATTTAGAAATCCTCTTTGTTATTTAAAAATGGTACAATTACTTAGTGCTCTTTTCTTCACCTTCTTTTATCAGCACCAGATGTTTTTTCCAATCTTCGGGGATTGAATTGATATTCACCTGGTTTTCTGCATTTTTCTCAAGTTTCACTAAACTAACATCAACAGCCTCGGTATCCAGCTTATACATCGCACCAGTTGCCGGATCGACGATAATCATACCAATAAGGCCTCCAAACAAGATGTTACCCCAATACCATCCTTCTACTTTAGAACCCACTTGTCTGGTAACAGGCTGGTATCCCTCTTTGTCGAACTTGATCATGTAATTTTCTCCTGAGAAGAATCCGTTACTTGATTTTAATTTCACAATGGCAGGCGTAGTTCCTTCGTAAACCATGGTTCCCTTTTTCCCGGTAATCGTTACATTGGCACCTTCTGGAGAAGAGTTAATGGCAACTGGATAGGTGGTTTTAG
>NZ_JBFWMI010000177.1:0-3216 GCF_050251695.1 Macellibacteroides sp. | reverse complement strand
TTGTGCAGAATTGGTTTAATTTGGACATAAAAAGAAAAAAAACTACTTTTGCACCTCATTTCAATCTTGATGAATGAAAGGCAAAATTCACATTAAAAATATCAGCGAGCTGCTTCCTTCAGGTACATCTCCAACCGACATACGAGTAAAGATAAACTGTACAACAATCGATTCAACCGATGTTTTATCTCAATTTTCTGTTCCGCTGTATTTAAACGCTTCCATTGCCATATTGGTCTTATCCGGAAATGCGACTGCATGTATCAACTATAAATTCCATAAAGTAGAGCCGGATACATTGCTTTTGCTATCGGCCTCGCACATGTTTAACTTCGACAACTGCAGTGCCGATTTTAAATGTATCTGCCTGTTTGTGAGTAAAGATTTTATGGACGATATGGATTCCACCGATATGATTTATAAACGGATCAAGTATGGGGTAAGGATGTTTAATATGCCGGTGTTGCGGATCAGTACCCACCAGTCGGAGTTACTGTACAAACGAATTACGTCCGTAAATGATGCTATAGAAGATGCGGAGCATTTGTTTCACAAGGAGATTATCTTAAATTGCCTTTTCGGGTTCTACCTGGATTTAAGCAATATGATAGACCGGACCTCCGACCTGGAGACCGAGGCCAATCTTACCCGCTACGAAAGCATCATTAAATCGTTTATCGAATTACTGGTGGCAAACTACAGAAAGGAGCATAAGGTAGATTTCTATTCCTCGAGGCTGAATATTTCGGATCATTACCGTATACATATCGTAAAACGGATAACGGGACAGACGGTGACCGACTTTATCTACGAAATGCTTTACAGTGATGCCAGAACATTACTGATGCATTCGAAGCTCTCCATCCAGGAGATAACTTCGCTGCTACACTTCTCGGATCAATCTTCCTTCGGGAAGTTCTTTAAACGTAAAGCCGGTCTTTCGCCCATCGATTTCAGAAAGCAAAAAAACTGATTATTTGGCCGTTTGCTGAGCAGATATACCTGTATATCTTTCGCCAACGATCTTGATCTTATTAATCTGGTCGGTAAGGCTCTGCAGTTCTTCGGCAGTAAATTCAAAATCGGCCGCCCACATGTTTTCCTGCAGATGGGCCAATTTGGTAGTGCCCGGAATTGGAACGATAAACGATTTCTGTGCCAGTAACCAGGCCAAAGCCACCTGAGCAACCGTTAGTCCCCGCTGATCTCCAAATGCCTTCAGGGTATCTATCAACGGCCAGTTGGCAATCACATTATCCGGTTGATAACGGGGCAGGGTGGGCCTGTTGTCGTTGTTGGGATTGTATTTGGAACGCTCGTTAAGGTAACCGGTAATCATCCCCCGGCTTAACGGGCTGTAGGGCACAAACCCGATACCCAACTCCTCGCATACGTTAATCACATCCTTTTCCGGTTGGCGGGTCATCAACGAATATTCACTCTGTAAAGCAGTCACCGATTGCACAGCATGCGCCTTTCGGATATTGGCTTCGCCGGCCTCACTTAGTCCGAAGTACTTAACCTTCCCCTCCTGTATTAAATCTTTAACCGTTCCGGCAACCTCCTCCATAGGAACGGCCGGGTCAACCCTGTGCTGGTAAAGTAAATCAATATAATCAGTCTTCAGGCTTTTCAACGAATGCTCCACCACGGCCCTGATTCGTTCCGGACGGCTGTCCAACCCTTCGCTTGGCCGGCCGTTTTTAAATCCAAACTTAGTGGCAATTACAATCTCTTTGCGGAAAGAAGAAACAGCTTCGCCAACCAGCTCCTCATTTACCAGCGGTCCGTATGCCTCAGCCGTATCGAAAAAGGTAACACCTAAATCGTATGCCTTATGAAGCATGGAGAACATCGCTTTCTTATCGGGCACAAAGCTGCGGTGATAGCTCATCCCCATACAACCCAGTCCCAATGCCGAAACCTTCAGCGCCTGACTGCCCGAGCCTAAAGTACGGTACTTTACATCCGTGTTAGCAGGCATGCTTAACCCGTTTTCGGAACCCTGTGCCTTGCCGATTGCCGGCGAGAGTATGACCGACCCGCTTAACAAAGCACCTGCTTTTAAGAAATCTCTCCGATTGTTCTTTTCCATAACTCCCATTTTTAGATTTATCTGTTTATTCTCAATTCCTAGCTTTTCTCTGGTCTTATTTCCCAACCAAACCCTGCAGATGCGCCGGATACCTTGCTCCGGTAATTTCTATTGCAGATGCGGCTTTTTTTATTTTTTGCAAATCCTCTTTTGAAAAATGAATGCGAACCGCTCCTGTGTTTTCGATCAGACGATGTTGTTTGGTTGTACCGGGAATTGGGGCAATCCAGAGCTTTTGTGCCAACAGCCAAGCTAACGCAATTTGAGCCGGAGTAGCATTCTTCTCGGCGGCAATCGAAGCAATCAAGTCCACCATTGCCTGGTTGGCTTTTCTGTTTTCTTCAGAAAACCGTGGTACTACGTTCCTGAAATCGGAACTGTCAAACTTCGTCTGTTCATTAATTGCTCCGGTCAGAAAGCCTTTTCCTAAAGGACTGAAAGGCACAAAACCAATTCCCAATTCCTCTAGTAATGGCAATATCTCTTTTTCCGGTTCACGCCACCATAAGGAATATTCACTTTGTAAAGCACTTACCGGTTGTACAGCATGTGCCTTACGGATACTTTCAACACCGGCCTCACTCAGGCCAAAGTATTTCACTTTTCCCTCCTGAATCAGATCCCTAACGGTTCCGGCAACCTCTTCCATCGGTACGTTCGGATCAACTCTGTGCTGATAAAACAAATCGATTACATCCGTTTTAAGATTTTTCAAAGACGCTTCAGCTACGGCCCGTATTCTTTCTGGTGTGCTGTTAAGGCCTTTACTTGAATCTCCATCCTGAAAACCGAATTTTGTGGCAATTACAACGTTGTTACGGAAGGGCTGTAAAGCTTTACCTAAAAGCATCTCGTTACCACCCTGACTATATGCTTCAGCGGTATCAAAAAAAGTAATTCCTAATTCATATGCTTTATGAATCAGAGAAATCGCATCTGCCTCATTTGTGGCAGGGCCATATCCAAAAGTTAATCCCATACACCCCATCCCCAAGGCTGAAACTTCTAGTCCGCAGGATCCAATTTTTCTCTTTTCCATTTTGTTCTGTTTTAATTAGTTGGATTTAATACAAACATATAAAAACCAATAAGTTGATAATGCAAAATTAGTAGCTTATTTG
>NZ_JBFWMI010000176.1:0-3296 GCF_050251695.1 Macellibacteroides sp. | reverse complement strand
ACTTACAAATGGTGCTCGGCTTTATTGCCGGAACCTTGTTGATTGCTTATGCTTTAATTCCTTTGTTTTATAAACTCAAGGTGGTTTCTATCTATGAATACCTTGAAAACCGCTTTGGCATCTCCACTTATAAAACAGGTGCATGGTTCTTTTTTATTTCCAAAATGTTAGGAGCCTCCGTCCGATTGTTCCTGGTTTGTGTAGTGTTACAGTTGCTGGTATTCGACCCCATACACCTTCCATTTATACTGAACGTATTTTTTACGGTTGCGTTGGTTTGGCTTTACACATTCAACGGTGGAGTAAAAGTTTTAATCTGGACAGACACATTAAAAACCTGCTGCCTTATTATCTCTGTTGTTCTTTGCATAACTTTCATCGCATCCGATCTGCAGTTGGATTTCATGGGAATGGTTAGAGCCGTTACCGATAATGATTATTCCAAGGTGTTTTTCTTCGACGATGTGAATGATAAACGATTCTTCTGGAAACAATTCCTGGCCGGAGTATTCACCGTTATAGCTATGACCGGATTGGATCAGGATATGATGCAACGGAATCTGAGCTGTAAGAATCCGGCCGATTCTCAAAAGAATATGGTTACCAGCGTTATCTTTCAATTTATAGTGATTGCCATGTTTCTCATGTTGGGAGTCCTTCTCTACATATATGTACAGGCTAAAAATATTGCACTCCCTGCAAAATCAGACGAATTATTTCCGATGATTGCTACGCAGGGATATTTCCCAACAATTGTGGGAATCTTGTTTATCGTAGGGTTGATCTCTTCGGCCTATTCGGCTGCCGGTTCTGCTTTAACGGCGCTGACCACCTCTTTTACGGTCGACATATTAGGCACTCTTAAGAAGCATACCGACGAAGAGGCAGCCAGATCAAGAAAAAAAGTTCATATCGGGATGGCGTTTGTCATGGGGCTGGTTATCGTCGTTGTAAACGCACTCAACAATACCAGTGTTATCGATGCCGTCTACATTCTGGCCAGTTATACATACGGACCCATTCTCGGATTGTTCGCGTTCGGTATCTTTACAAAAAAGGCTGTGAAGGACAAGTATATCCCACTGGTCGCTATTCTTTCCCCCCTGTTTTGTCTGATGGTGGATTTGAATTCAGAACGATGGTTTAACGGGTATTCATTCAGTTATGAACTGCTTATCATCAATGCCCTGTTCACGTTTGTCGGACTTTGTTTATTTATTAAAAAAGGAAAAGTACAACCATGAAAAAGAATATTTGTCATAGCTTGATCCTGTTACTGCTGGTTAGCATCGGATCTTTAACTGCGCAGAATGGATCTTTGGCAACCCGGCAGTCCATCGCCCGTTTTCTTAATTCGCATGTGTCGGGTGAGCTGGCTATAGGAAAGATTACGGTAGATTCGCTTACCATCCTCGATAAAGCAAAAAAGGTCCGGGTGGTTGCCTCTGTAAACTGTTCGTATATTCCCTTTACACAGCAACGTGTTCTGGTTGTCTACGATTCGATCCGGAATATTCTTCCTTCGTCTTATGCTAGTTATAAAGTGGAATTGGTGACCGATAATCAACCCATCGAAAATCTGGTTACCGGTCAATCCAGAAAATATACTTTCCGCAATAAAGTGGACAAACCTTTAGTTACTGCGTTGTCTAAACCATTTAAAGCAGAAAAAGGATTACGTAACAAACATATAGCCCTTTGGCAAAGTCACGGTTTTTATTTTGAACAGAAATTAAACCGTTGGGAGTGGCAACGGGCCCGTATTTTTCAAACGGTAGAAGATTTATATACACAAAGCTATGTACTTCCATTCCTGGTACCCATGCTCGAAAATGCAGGAGCCAATGTCTTGTTGCCCAGAGAAAGAGATACGCAGACACTTGAAGTGATTGTAGATAACGACAAAGCGACCCATCCATCCGTTTACAAAGAGATTCAGGGAGACAAGCCCTGGTCGGTCGGATTTGGTAAGGGGTTTGCGATGCTGAAAGATCAGTATATTGAGACTGAAAACCCGTTTCAGGACGGTACATTCCGGCAAACGGTTACCCGTAAGAAAGGAAAAGAGAGCCTGGCCGAATGGATTCCTTCCTTATCAAAAGCAGGTAAGTATGCTGTATATGTATCTTACAAGACTTTACCGGAAAGCACCGAAGATGCCTTATATACCGTCTACCATAAGGGCGGAAAGAGCCAGTTTCGGGTGAACCAGCAAATGGGCGGCGGAACCTGGATATACCTGGGGCATTTCATGTTCGACCAAGGAATGAATGAGTCTTGTAAGGTTCAACTCTCCAATCTTTCGTCTAAAAACAACCGGATTATTACGGCAGACGGTGTGAAAATAGGAGGCGGATATGGTACCATTGCACGTAAAGTGAACAATTCGGGTATCGTATCGGAGAATACAAAAAGCTCCGACAACTCCGGACCGAAAGTGCTTCAGAGTCAGCTTTCCATCCCTTATCAATACGAAGTGAGCGGCTATCCCCGCTTTACCGAAGGCGCACGCTACTGGCTGCAGTATGCAGGCTTTCCGGATACAGTATATACACAAAGCAAAGGGGTAAACGACTATACGGATGATTATAAGAGCAGAGGCGTCTGGGTGAATTATCTTTCGGGAGGTTCAAGCGTTGCTCCGAAAGAAAAAGGATTAAATATTCCGGTTGATCTGGCTTTTGCGTTCCATACAGATGCCGGTACTACCCTGAATGATTCTATTATCGGAACGTTGGGTATCTTCTTTACCAAGGAGGGAGACGAGACCTTCGGGAATAAGGCTTCGCGTTATGTTTCAAGAGATCTGACGGATTTGATCCAGACAGAAATTGTGAAGGATATCCGCAGCCTGTACGAACCTGCCTGGTCGAGAAGAGGTATGTGGAACCAGTCCTATTTTGAGGCACGTACCCCCAGAGTACCCACCATGCTGCTGGAGCTGCTCTCGCATCAGAATTTTGCGGATATGCGATACGGTCTCGATCCTCGTTTCCGCTTTACGGTAAGTCGGGCTATCTATAAAGGGATGCTTAAATTTATCGCCTTGCAGTACAACCAACCCTTTGTGGTTCAACCCTTGCCTGTCGACCATTTCAGCGTCCGTTTTACAGGTGCTGAAGAGGTGGAGCTTGGCTGGCAGGCCGTCCGCGATTCGCTGGAGCCTACCGCTGTGGCCAACAAATATATACTATATACGCGTAAGGGTGACGCCGATTTCGATAACGGCGTGGTGGTTACATCCAATAAGATCAGGCTGCACCAGGAGCCCGGGATAATCTATAGCTATAAAGTGA
>NZ_JBFWMI010000175.1:0-3296 GCF_050251695.1 Macellibacteroides sp. | reverse complement strand
AATAAAAAAGGATGTCCTTTTGGGGGACATCCTTTTTTTTATGCGTTTGCGTGCAATTATTTCGCGAAATAATCTTTTACAGCTTCGTTAGGAACCATTTCTTCCTGGAAGGTATATGCACCTGTTTTCGGAGACTTTACCATCTTGATTACTTTAGAGTAAGTACGACCGTCGCCTTTTTTAAACGCTGCTACTACTTTTTTTGCCATTGTTTAAATCTCTTATTACTTAATTTCTTTATGAACTGTCATCTTCTTCAAGATTGGGTTGTATTTTTTCAACTCAATTCTTGCTGTTGTATTCTTTCTGTTCTTCGTAGTGATATATCTGGAAGTACCGGGCATACCGCTTTCTTTGTGTTCAGTACACTCAAGAATAACCTGAATTCTATTTCCTTTTGCTTTCTTTGCCATTTCTTATTTCCTCCAAATTAAGCGTTTAAATAACCTTTTTCAGCAGCTTTTTTAATTGCTTCATCCAATCCTATCTTATTGATAGTACGCAAGCCTGCGGCTGAAATATTCAGGCTAACCCAACAATCTTGCTCTACCCAGTAGAACTTTTTTGTGAACAGGTTAACATCAAACTTACGCTTCGTTCTCCTTTTAGAGTGCGAAACGTTGTTGCCAACCATTGCTTTTTTTCCGGTAATTTGACAAATCTTAGACATCGCTATCTTCCTTTATTTTTTATATTACTTGCAACTATTCGATATAATCTCTCATAATCAGGGCGCAAAGTTAATCATAGTTTTCAGCTTACGCAACTTTTTACCCTAATAAAAACATATTTATCTCATTTTCCAGACTAGCATCACGTATAGAAAAGGAGCTAAATAACAAAAGCAGACCACCCACCTAGAGTAGCCTGCTTTCGCAGTACGCAGGATGAGATTTGAACTCACACACCGAAACCGGCACTACCCCCTCAAAGTAGCGTGTCTACCAATTCCACCACCTGCGCATAGAAGTGGTGCCCGGAACAGGACTCGAACCTGCACGTAATTACTTACACTAGTACCTGAAACTAGCGCGTCTACCAATTCCGCCACCCGGGCTGCTTCAACACTTTTTGAAAGGTAACCTCATGCTACTCTTTTGTTTGAGCGAAAGACGGGACTCGAACCCGCGACCCTAACCTTGGCAAGGTTATGCTCTACCAACTGAGCTACTTTCGCGATAACGGGTGCAAATATAGAGGTTATTTTAATACTGACCAAACATCTTTGTTATTTTTTTCACAACATTTTTACTCCATCAAGGATATCAACCAGTTATAAAAAGATATACTTCTATATTTGCTCTCCGCACTTTCTGCAAGTTGTCTGCTGCATGCTTTTATTTTAATCCCGTTGCTTCAAGCCACATGTTAGCCATCAGCTGGCGGCCGGGCAGATCGGGGTGTACGCCGTCGCCTGCCCAATACCGTGCAGGGGCTACCTTCATGGCGGCATCAAATCCCGACTGGAAGGGAACAAATATGGCGTCAAATTCTTTGGCCAGCTTTGCCGCTACCACCCTGTAGGCATCGAACATGGGGAACCAACGTTCGTTTTCGATGGCCGATCCGCCTTTTAAGGCAAAAGGTTCGCAAATAACGAAGCGTACGTTGGGTAATTTTTCTTTTGTATATTTCAGCAGATCGCGCAGGTCGTTTTCGTAGATCTCTACAGTTCCCTTATAACCTCCGCTCAACGTATGCCAGTAATCGTTCACCCCAATCAATATACTCAGTACGTCGGGTTGCAGTGCCAGGCAATCCATCTCCCATCGTTCACGTAACTGAAATACTTTGTTGCCGCTGATACCTTTGTTATAAATCTTAGGCTGACTTGCCGCATGTTTTTCCAGGATGCTTGTCGCCGTAAAAAGGGAATATCCATAACCAAGCTGCTCCAGCGTATTGCAACGGTTGTTTGCCTTATCGCGGCCTGCATCGGTGATAGAATCTCCCTGAAACAAGATTACAGCATCTTTTTTTAGTTTAAGGGGCGCTGCCTTCACAGCCGTTTGGTTGGCCACCGCAGCTTTAGCCAATTCTGGGATAAACAAAGCTCCCATACCGGCAGCCATTCCTTTTTTAAGAAAATCTCTTCTCGTATCTTTCATGGTAGTATATAAAATTAAATAATAGTATACATATTATATCCGGGCGACCAGGGCCTTGAAAAGGGTTGTCATTATCGCAGAGGCCTCATTGGCTGCCTTGATGACGTCTTCGCCGCTGTTCACAAAATCGTCGGCAAAGTGATAGCCTTCGTTGGTAATTACAGACATCCCAAACACCCTGATACCACAGTGCCGTGCGATAATAACTTCGGGCACCGTACTCATACCTATGGCATCACCCCCGACTTTTCCGTAAAAAGCATATTCGGCCGGAGTTTCGTAAGATGGGCCGGTCAGTCCCACATACACACCCCGCTTTAAGGGAATGTTCTTTTCGCGGGCTATCTCTTCCATACGGGCAATCAGCTCGCGGTCGTACGTACGCGTCATATCCGGGAAACGGGTGCCGAAGGCCTCGTTGTTTGGTCCGATCAGCGGATTGGGCAACATATTGATATGATCGGTAATGATCATCAGATTTCCTATCTTAAACGTTGTATTGATACCTCCCGCCGCATTGGAAACCAATAGAATCTCCACTCCCAGCAATTTCATCACCCGGATGGGGAAGGTAACCTGTTGCATGGTATAACCTTCGTAATAGTGAAAGCGGCCCTGCATGGCAAGCACCCTTACATCCCCCAGGTTTCCGCAAATCAGATTTCCTTTGTGTCCGTCGGCTGTAGAGCGGGCAAAATGTGGAATTTCTTTATAGGGCACAACAACCGCATCGGTAAGCTGTTCGGCCAGGGCACCTAATCCGCTACCCAATATGATAGCAATCCGGGGAGTCTCCCCAATGCACGAAGCAATGTATTCGGCTGCTTCGTTGTATAATTTCATCTGTTCTTCCATAATTCTATATTTCTGCTTTCTTGAAGTGAAAACCACAAACATAATTTCAATACATAGCATTCAGAATGGCACACCAGAGCGCCATCCAGTCGAAAGTCATAGCCTCTACCTCTTCATCAGGTCGTATGCCACGGCTGCTGCCTTTTCCAGAATCTCTTCTTCACCGGCAACACGGGCATCCTGCATCAGGATCTTCCCATCGCAGATAACCGTATCGATACAGCTTCCGTTGGCAGCATATACCAGGTTCGATTCCAGGTTGAAGTTGGGAGTGAAAGCGGGCGACTTTAAATTAATCAGGCTCAGGTCGGCCAGGGTTCCCGGTTTAATCTC
>NZ_JBFWMI010000174.1:0-3306 GCF_050251695.1 Macellibacteroides sp. | reverse complement strand
ACAAAAGGAACCGAATTAGTAACCAGCCAACCATCTTTCTTCAGATAGGGCAGGTAACGCAGACTTTCCATCGGTTCCAGCGAGATGATCAGGTCGGCCGAACCAAGTGGAATCAAATCGGATGCAATGGGTTTGTCGCTGATGCGAAGGTTGGATTGAACATCGCCACCCCGCTGACTCATCCCGTGTACTTCGGCCTGCTTCATGTAAAGGCCATCGTAAAGTGCTGCTTCACCAATAACAGCTGCAATAGAGAGGATACCTTGTCCACCTACGCCTGATAGTATGATGTCTGTTTTCATTTCTTGCTTGCTTTTTTCTTTCTGGCTAAAGTCTGGATACACTCACGGCGTGAAATAATGACGGATAGCCCTTTGTATTCGATTTCTTCGCGGATCAGCTGCTTCATCTCTTCGTAATTCTTCTTCAGAGGAATCAGGCTTCGCAGGTGTGCCGGCTCTACGCCGATACCCAGACAGATAGATTCGAGTCTGCCTGTACCGGCCGAATCCTGTCCACCGGTCATACCCGTGGTTTCGTTGTCCGATATGATAAGCAGCATATTGGTATTTTCATTCACGCAATCAAGCAAGCCGGTCATTCCCGAATGGGTAAACGTTGAGTCGCCAATTACCGAAACAGCCGGGAAACAACCCGCATCGGCAGCTCCTTTTCCCATTGTGATGGAAGCACCCATATCCACACAGGTATCAATTGCCCGGAAAGGAGCGAGGGCCCCCAGGGTATAACAGCCAATGTCTCCAAAAACCTTAGGTTCTTTGTATTCATTCAACACTTCGTTCATGGCATCATACAAATCCCTGTGTCCGCAACCCTGGCATAAAGCAGGCGGACGCATCTCCACTACGGGAGGAATCGTATAATAGGTTGCCACCTCTTTGCCCAGGGCACGTCCCACCAAATCGGGCGTTAATTCGCCGTCGCGGGGCAAGGTTCCGTCCAGGCGACCGTGAACGATCAGCCCTTTACCAAGAAATCCCTTCAGCTGTTCTTCAACAACGGGATATCCTTCCTCAATAACTAACAGTTCGTCGCATTCTTCGGCCAACTTGATCAACTGCTTTTTAGGAAGAGGATACTGACATATTTTAAGTACCGGATTTTCGAATCCGTCAGGGAAGTTTTCCGACAGGTAATTAAAGGCGATACCGGTTGTAATGATACCCAGCTTCTTGTTGGGAGAATCGAAGTAGGTGTTGTAAACAGACTCTTCGGATGCGGTGGTAAATCCTTCCTGCGCAGCCAACAGTGTCTTGTATCTTTTGCGGGCCAGGGCGGGAAGCAGGATAAATCGCTGGCGACCGTCGGCCGGGTATGAAAGTCCGTTTTGTTCTTTAGCCGGACGGGTTACTACGCCCGAGCGTGAGTGTGCCATACGTGTGGTGATGCGAAGTAAAATGGGATAACCCAGTTTCTCGGAAAGTTCGAACCCATCGTACACCATATCGTATGCCTCCTGCTGGTTGCTCGGTTCAAGCATTGGTATCATGGCAAAGTTGCCATATACGCGGTTGTCTTGTTCGTTTTGTGATGAGTGCATAGATGGATCGTCGGCAGTGATGATAATCATACCACCGTGAATACCCGTCATCGATGCATTCATAAAACAGTCGGCTGCTACGTTCAGTCCTACGTGTTTCATGCAACAAAGAGCTCTCTTGCCTGCATAGCACATACCTAAAGCCGTTTCAAGGGCTGTTTTTTCATTTGAGCTCCAGTTGCTGTGGATACCCAACTGCTTTGCAGTAGCGGAATTTTGAATATATTCCGTAATTTCGGTAGAGGGGGTTCCAGGGTAAGCATACACTCCAGACATCCCGGCGTCGATGGCTGCCTGGGCGATTGCTTCGTCCCCTAAAAAAAGATGTTTCTCCATATCGTATATCTTAATACTTTAGTTGTCTTTGTTGAAATGTGACGACAAAGATACTTTATTTACAATAAATTGAAAGGAAAAACCTACTTAATCTGTCGTCTGTTTAGCTCTGCGCGGTATTTGTTTGCGTTTTTTGCATGCTCGGCAAGGGTGGAGGCAAAGTTGTGTCTGCCCGAAAAATCCTCTTTCGCACACATATAAATATAGTCGTGCTGGTTATGATTCAATACGCTGTTTATACCTCCGATAGACGGAACACGAATCGGACCGGGAGGAAGTCCGGTGTGCTTATAGGTGTTGTATGGAGAATCTACCTGCAGGTGTTCAAACAGAATTCGCTTCAGCGTTACATCTCCTACGGCAAACTTTACCGTCGGGTCTGCTTGCAGAGGCATGTTTATGTGCAGGCGGTTCAGATATAGTCCGGCAACCATCCCCATCTCGTCGGCTTTGGCCGTCTCTTCTTCCACAATAGAAGCCAGAATGGAAACCTGTATAGGGGTTAATCCGGCTTTGGATGCTTTGGCAAGTCTGTCTTCATTCCAGAAAGCCTTGTATTCTTTTTGTATACGCTTCATCAGATTGTCTGGCGTGATATCCCAATAAACTTCGTAGGTATTGGGAATGAACATCGCCTGGATAGTTTCGGGGCTAAATCCCAAAGCTGCACAAGAGGCAGAATCGTTAAACAGAGTAAGCATCTCCTCTTTCGAAACCATCAGCTGATCGTCCAGCCGTTGTGCCAGATCGCTTTTGAGTCGGATGTTGTTAAATGTAATACGGGTAGGAGACTGCAATCCCCCGATAAGGTTCTTCAGTAAGCGAAGATTGCCGGTTCCCGGTTCTATGGCATACCGTCCGGTTTTCATCTTTTCGGGATAGCCAATCAGATAAGCAAGCTGCTTGAAGGTGGTCAGACTTTTGCAAGAGGCGGAATCTTTTAACTGAGAACAAAGATCGTTAAAGTCTTTCTTGCTGTCTACATATACATAGGTTGTCTCTTTGATGTCGAAGTTGGAAGCCAGTACCATTCGCCAGGCCCAAAAGCCACAAAGAATGAAAAGCAGGGCCAGCAGGGCAATTCCTCTGCGGATAAAAGTGCGTTTAGCACGTTTTGAGCGAAAAAATTTACTCATAAATTTAGTAATAAGAGGTTGACTATCAGAATCGGGCACAAAAGTAGCATCTTTTTCTTTAAAATTAAGGTTAAAAAGCTTTGTTTATTCAGAAATATACGCTTATCTTTGCCACGCAATTCGAAGGAAGAAGCACAAAACACACAAGGAAGTGTGGGTGAGTGGCTGAAACCACCAGTTTGCTAAACTGACGTACTCGTAAGGGTACCGGGGGTTCGAATCCCCCCGCTTCCGCGAAAGAGAGCTCTATGCATTTAGAGCTCTCTTTTTGTT
>NZ_JBFWMI010000173.1:0-3331 GCF_050251695.1 Macellibacteroides sp. | reverse complement strand
AAAGTAATGATAGTAACTTCTCATTACGATCTGGATAATACAATACACTATATGACATTTTTTTTGAGGACAAAGAAACTCTATTATACTATATAATAAGACACGTACTACACCGAATAGATACTTTCAATACGAAGAACTATTCGTTCGACAATTGTGTACTTTGCGTTTGCCATATGACAAACGCAAAGTACACAATTGGATAACTTGCATTCAACAATTGGCAAACGAATAGATGTTCGTTATAAAAGAAATAGTTCTCCGTATCTTCGCCAATACTTCTCTTAAGTAATGGAAATAGATGGATGAAGGCAAAGATGATTGTAGATAATAAAGACTTATAAATCTCAGTTAATTCCTCATACAGGTTATTTATTTGATAATTAATATTGGTTCACAACTAAATAATAAAGTTGTCGCTGCAAAAAATGTTTAAAATACTCTGAATTATTATTTTTCGCTAAAGCATTATCGTTGATATATTCTTCTCCAAAAGACTAATTCTACGTTATAATTAATACATTCCTGAAAAACATTATAAGTAAGGCAACCCTGCTCATTTATTGATTTTAGAACGATTTCAATAATAAGATTTTCAAAGCAGTCGCTTATCTCTAAGCCCACTGTTAATTTTGCAATTACAGTTTTTTATCTAATTTATACTGAAAGATGATTGGCTGATGATTATCCCAATCAACAACGTTGACCAGGTATTTTGCTTGATCAATAACCTGGTTTCTTATAAAGTTTATCCATGTTGGGTTTGATTTCCTTAACATAGACTTCGTCCATCCAGACAGATTCTTCCACCTCTTCAATTGCTACAGAGATAGCAGCCTCCGGCTTATTGACGACCGTCATGATTACACGGGTGATCTCTTCGGCTAATCTGGTTTTGATCTCTTCTGACCCTGTAGGGTAGAGTTTTACAGTTACATGTGGCATACAATTAATTTTTTAATAATTAGTGAATATTAATGATTACTTTTCCGTTTGCTTGATTGTCTTCCATCAGTTGGTGAGCTTGCGCGATCTCCTCCAGCGGAAGTATGGCCGCAATCCTAGGTTTTAAATGAAATTCTTTTATTCTGGTAAATAATTTATCAATGGCTTCTTGTGTTGGCGTATTACTTGAAAAGCCTGTCAGGTAAACACCGGACGGGATATCCTTTATAGGATAAAAATTATCAATAATGCTTTTCTTTCCCAGAATGCCGGTCATGCACACAATTCCATGTTTCTTGACCATACTGAGAGATTCAGAAAGAGTAGCTGGGCCGATTAACTCAAGTACTTTGGTTATCCCTTTAGGGAAAATAGCCATTACTTGCAGCTTGAGTTTTCCATTGTCAATCACTACATGATCAGCACCTGCATCTAGAAGCAGATTTGATTTTTCTTTTTTTCGTGTAGAAGCTAGTACCGATGCTCCGGTTGTTTTTGCCAGTTGGATAGCTGCCAGACCGGCGGCACTTGTGCCTCCTCGTACCAATAGAATATCGTCAGCTTTCAATTGAAGAGACTCAAACAATGACCCCCAAGCTGTAAAATAAGTTTCCGGAATTGCTGCCAGCTCTTCCCAGCTTAAGTCTGTATCTACTGTAAATACGTTCTTGGCGGGAAGTAGAGCATATTCAGCATAACTACCATCAAAAGAGCGTCCCATACCACCCATGAGGGCAATTACTTTCTGTCCTTTATGAAATCCGGTGTCCGAACCATCGGCTATTTCACCTACACATTCAATTCCCAAGATTCGAGGAAGTTTAATGTATGGCTCATTTGCTTCGTATGCACGCATCATCAGCTCGGAACGATTGAGCCCAAATGCTTTTATTTTAATCAATACCCAACCGGATTTGATCGATGGGAGAGATACTTCGCTTACATGGAGAACACCCGGAGTACCTGTATGTGATAGAACTACTGCTTTCATTTTTTTTCTGAACAAAGAATAAAATTCTCTGATATTTTATATTGTTATTTATTGGATAATGTAATCTGTTTTCAATCTTAAACGACCTTCCAGCACTGGGGATCAGCGCCATAAAAATTATTTGTATAACCATAAGTTACTGCTGGGCAACCACGGCAAAACGCTTTTAATTCACATTTTGAACATTTCTCGAATTTATCGTAATCACGGTATGCATCCATTTTCTCTCCATTAAAAATGTCAAATAGATTTTCAGAAAAAACATTTCCTACTTTGCTTTCAAAACGTCGGCAGGCATATACTTCGCCTTTGGGTAAAATAGTCAAGTGACAATTTGCACAATTACACCCATCGTATATTATACCGTCTTTTGTGTTTTCCGGAATAGAGAACAATCCTTTTTCGTAAAGGAACAGCGTCCATAAATGATCTTTTAGATTAAAGCTCGTACCTGAGTCTTTGTACTCTTCAAACCTTTTCCAGCAGATATCCAACAAATCACGGTATTGTTGGGGAGTTAGATGGGTGCTTTTTTCATTGCTGGTAGGACAATAGCGAGCAAAAGCAAAAACATCCGCCTTATATTTCACTACCAAATCAATTATTCCCGGAATTTCCTGAATGTTTGTTCCCGAAACTGTTGTCATAATAGCACAGCGTAGGCCAGCATTGCGGATACATGCTATTTTTTCAAGAGTAATGTCAAATGAACCTGGTTTACGAATACTGTCATGTGTTTCCCTAAGTCCGTCAATAGAGAGTTGGTAACGTTCACAACCGTATGATTTAAGTTTATAGCAAACCTCTTCATTTAAATGAAACGGGTTACCCAGTATTGTAAATGGAATGTTATGCGCTTTCATCAATGCCATGATATCCCAAAAACGGCTGTGCAAAATAGGATCACCACCAGTGATATAGAAGTAGGGGAGCCGTTTGGCTTTTTGGCACATATCCACGCAATTGGCAAAAGTGTGTTCGATATCCGTCCAACTCATTTCATGTAATTTCAGGTTCATATTTTCAGAGAAAATGTAACAATGCTGACAACGTTGATCACAACTATCGGTAATATGCCATTGAAATGCAAAATATTCCATGTTTAAAATTAGATAAATTTAAATTAATAAAGAATTGTCAGGGGTAATTATTTGATTACCCCTGACAAAAGATTTACTTATCGCCAGTTCCACAAGAGGAGCCGCAAGCCGAGGGCTTTGGCTGTTCATCAGATGCACCGCAAGCCGAAGATTGAGGTTTCTTATCGTCAGTTCCACAAGAGGAGCCGCAAGCCGAGGGCTTTGGCTGTTCATCAGATGCACCGCATGCTGAAGACTGAGGTTTCTTATCGTCACCTCCACAAGAAGAACCACAACCTGATGTTGCAAACGACAT
>NZ_JBFWMI010000172.1:0-3352 GCF_050251695.1 Macellibacteroides sp. | reverse complement strand
CAGGATAGCTCCATAGGCAACCGTTTCGGTATGATTTGTTCGATAATCGAATCCTACCTGGAAAGTATGCTTCGTTTTTCCTGTAAATACATCCCTGCCAATTAAGTCAATCTGTAAAGCACTGTTGTTGTCTGCACGTGTTGAACGTGTAAGTGAGCGGCTGCGCAAGTTGTATAACCCGGTTTTTGATACATTCTTTAAGGTCGAAGTACTTGCTCCGGTATTGTCTGTATCAAGTGTAGATCCAAAATAAGCAACCCGTACACTAAATAAATCAGACAAGGATCGGTCAAACCGTAACGCATAAGTAAGATTGTTTGTCAACGCTCTATCTGTCTCAAAACCCAAGAAATTGTTATGAGGCATTTTATATAAAGCATTCACGCTATCTGCCGCTAGATTTACGGTTCCTCGGTCTGGCGTACGAGTGTCGTGCATGTAGTCCATCTCAACTGTTACAGAAGTTTTTTTGTTTGGCTTCCAGGCAAAGGATGGATTAACATATATACGGTCTTTTGATACATTCACCCTGTAATTATCTGCACGTTCAAAAGCTCCGTTAATACGGAATCCAATAGCTTGCTCCTTATCTAGAACTGTTTGAACATCAAAAGTAGGACGGAATTGTCCCCAACTGCCGCTTCGTAAGCTTACTTCTCCTGCATTTACAAATTTAGGTGTTTTTGTCGCGATGTTAATTACACCACCGGCACTACCTAAGTCGTTCCCGATACCCTGTGTAATAGCCGCAGTTCCTTTCAATACCTGAATGCTTTCCACACCCTGCATATCTGTAAGAAATCCACCTCCTCTGAAATCGGACTGAACCCGTACGCCGTTCTTCAAGGTTGGGATTCCTCTGTACCCTCTGGTTGACAGACTTTCCTGCGCGTTACCAAAAGAGGCGAATTGAGTAACCCCCACAACGTTTCGTACAGCATCAGTAATGGTCATATTACCCTGCTCTTCGATTACCTTGTTGGATATAATAGAGATACTTTGTATTTGTTCACTCGGACGAAGGGGTAAACGAGTTACTGCATTTAGTTTTTCGGGTTGTTTTTCTCTTACTCCAAATACCTCGATGTCTGTTAATTCGTTAACATCTGGAATAAGCTCGAAGTGCAAAACGGCAGGTCTGCCATCTGCAACCTGTGCTTCAAGAGTCTGTTGTTTATATCCTATAAAACGGGCTGTTACTTGTCTTTTGCCTGATGGGATCTGATTAAAGAAGAATGATCCGTCATTATCGGTCGTTGTGCCAACCATAGATCCTTCAATATATACAGCAGCTGCAGGCAGCGGTTGTCCTTTTTCGTCGACAACCCTTCCTTTAATTAAAGGAACCAGTGCGTCTTTGCCGAAAGCGCTGCAGACGATCAGAAGCGTTAGAATCAAAGTTGTGATTTTAGTCTTTCTCATATATAAAATTGTTACATTAAATTTTTTATGCAAATTTCACAAGTTTGAAATGATCATGCAATCACCTTAAATAATGAAAATATAGACCTGAAATATGCTGAAAAGCATAAAATGAGAAATCTGATACCTATTAATTGGTATTTTCTATGAGTCGATAAATTCAATTTATATGATTTGCTTTATCGATTCGCAAATATTTACCATCTTTGTAACGCAATGTTCCATAACCGTATTCTCGGGGAGGATTAAAAGGGAATCGGGTGTAAATCCCGGACAGTCCCGCTGCTGTAAACTTCATAACGTACCGGATTGATCGCCACTGTTTTTATTTAACGGGAAGGCTCCGGATATGGAAGTAAGTCAGAAGACCTGCTTTGCACACAATTTCAAAAGCTTCGAGGAAAGGCTACTGAAACATATGAACCATCATATCGTTATTACAGATTCCCTGTTGTTTCTTGAATTGTGCTTTATGCAAGTTTTTAATTATCTGCCATAATAATTAGAAAAGAAGCATGAATTTGTATACGTGTGAGCAGCGTATCAGATTTGTGCTTTCTTTATTGTTTGAACTCTTAATGTTTTTCATTTGTTTTCTAAATGAAAAGTGCTTTTATTTGCATGTGAAACCAAGAAAAAAGTTTATGATGAAAAAGTCAATTGTGTTAGTATTTGTAGCCCTTATGCTTGGAGTATTATATGCTCCGCTAAATGCACAAGTGAAATTTGGGGTGAAGGGTGGTGTGAATATTGCTTCAGTCCACTTTAGTGATGATGTTATAGATCCGAACAATGTGACAGGTTATCACATTGGACCAATGATTGAGGCGATGATTCCTGTTAAAGGGTTAGGTATTGATGTTGCAGTGCTTTACTCTCAGAAAGGTCTCGAGTTTGAGGATGAAAGCATGAAGACGGATTATATTGACGTTCCTGTAAATTTAAAGTGGAAAACGGGTGTTTCTGTAGCAAAATTGTATGTTGCCGCAGGTCCCTATTTAAGTTTTCGTGCTGGAGGCGATAAAAAGTGGGATTTAATTGAATCACAGATTGAGGCAAAATCTTTTGGAGCGGGAGTCAATCTGGGTGCCGGGGTAGAGTTGTTGAACCATTTACAGGTTGGTGTAAATTATGGTATTGGGCTGACTGATAATTATAGTGTAAATAAAGTTGGATTAGGTGATCTAAATGACGGAAAAAACCGTACTTGGTCAATAACTGCTGCAATTCTGTTCTAACAAACAAATATTCAGGAAGCCGGACTTTCAGAAGTCCGGCTTTTTTTGTTATTTTGAACTCTCTATGATAGAAAAAATGAAATACGCAGATGTAATTCTCCCTCTTTCTCTTGCCAACAGCTATACGTATCGCATCCCTCAGGATATGCAGGCTGCACTTGTTGCCGGATGTAGGGTTATTGTCCATTTTGGAAAAAGAAGGTATTACACTGCGATTGTGTTGGAAGTTCATAACAGACAACCCCAATCTACACTTGAAGTTAAAGAAATCTATGCATTATTGGATGCCAGTCCGGTTTTACGCAGACCTCAATTGCGCTTCTGGCAATGGCTTTCGGAGTATTATTTGTGCAAGTTGGGCGATGTGTACAAGGCAGCTTTACCTTCCGGCCTAAAATTGGAAAGTGAAACAGCCGTTTCTTGTATCAAAGATTTTGAAGCCCAATTCCCTTTAAGACCAGCCGAACAAGCGGTGTTGGATGCATTCTCAGATGGTCAGAAATTAACTGTATCCGAGCTGGAAAAGAAAACCGGTCTTCGTAATGTTGTTTCCACATTGTCCGTTTTGCTAACTTACGGAGCAGTAGAGGTACAGGAAGAATTGAAAAAAGGATTTGCACCCAAATTGGAGACCTATGTTTCTCTTTCTGACGAATATAGAGGCCATGATGCTTTGCAAAAAGCATTTGATC
>NZ_JBFWMI010000171.1:0-3382 GCF_050251695.1 Macellibacteroides sp. | reverse complement strand
TAAGCAGTCTTTCAATGCTATGAATGACTGCTAAAATGAGAAAAATACCTACTAACCAGTAGTGTACGGTCATGTTTGTAAAAGATACACCAAATAGAACCAGTACAAAATTATTAAGCATCACAACAAAAGATATAAAGGTCAGCGTCGTAATGACGTTGACTTTTTTTGTAGCAATCATCTCTTTGATGCTGGCTTTGTTTTGTGAAATGTGAATAAATATCATATGAAAAAAAAGTAAGAAGGAGAACTTTTGTACCCTACCTCCTTCATCCAACCATGTGGAAGCCAGATAAACAAGCAAAAATAAGACAATGGAAACAAGGATTATTTGTTTACGCAAAGTTTTCTTCTTGGGTTGATTCTGTCTGGTTGTCATTCTCACTTATTTTTATATTTGTAATTGTTATAATTCAGGACGCTTTAGTTGTTCGTCCAGGAAAGTTAATATGCCTTCTATGTTGTCCGGATGAAACCAGTTGATTTCTTTATCACGCTTAAACCAAGTCATCTGCTTTCTGGCATACACACGGCTATTACGTTTTATTTTCTCAATCGCAAAATCCAAAGGCCATTCACCGTCAAGGTAATTAAACATCTCCTTATATCCAACAGTATTAAGTGAATTGAGATGTTTGTAAGGATATACATGCCTGGCTTCTTCCAGTAGTCCATCGCGCATCATCTGATCAACCCGGGCATTGATACGGTCGCAGAGTTCTTCACGATCGCGGGTCAGTCCGATTTTTATAATGCGAAAAGGACGTGTTTTTTTTGTATTTGTACGTAGTTCAGAATAGGGTCTTCCTGTCATTAAACATATTTCAAGGGCGTGGATCACTCGTTTGTAATTGTTGAGATCCACCTCGTTGTAATGTTGAGGATCCAGTCGCTTTAAGTCTTCCCGAATCGGATCCAATCCTTCAACTTCAAAACGCTTCATCAGGTTAGTCCGGATCTCCAGACTAACAGTTGGAAGTTCGTCGATACCATTGCAAACAGCATCAATGTACATCATGGAGCCTCCGGTCATTACAACATTGGATGTAGACTGGAAAAGATTCTCCAGGCATAACAGAACCTCTTCTTCAAACTGACTGGCATTGTAATAATCGGTGAGAGAAAGTGTGCCGACAAAATAATGTTTAATACGGGCGAGCTGTTCGGCTGTGGGAGCTGCCGTTCCTATTACAAGTTCTTTGTACAACTGACGGGAATCTGCCGAAATAATAGGACTGCCTACATGTGATGCCACACG
Source organism: Macellibacteroides sp. (assembly GCF_050251695.1). Taxonomy (NCBI): domain Bacteria; kingdom Pseudomonadati; phylum Bacteroidota; class Bacteroidia; order Bacteroidales; family Porphyromonadaceae; genus Macellibacteroides; species Macellibacteroides sp. The sequence continues at coordinate 2,124 of NZ_JBFWMI010000171.1, read as the reverse complement.
TAGGCTAAGTTCCGTCTTACCAACTCCGGTCGGCCCCAGTAAAACAATAAGCGTATTCATCAAAAGCGCTCATCGTCAAACGGATTTTCCATCGGACCTTCTAGTCCGTCGAAGCCTTCTTTATCTAACTCGTCGATGTCGAATTCTGAATCTCCGTAGAAATCTTCTCCTAAATCCTGTGTTCCACCTGCTTTAGGTGTAAAATCATCAAAAGACATAATCTGTACCGGAGGATTACCAAGAGATATCGAGCATTCCGGTTTGTCCATATCTTTTCCCGGGATAATTTCCCTTAACTCCATGAAGAAGGCTCTTTCGGTCATATAATCGAATACGTAGAGGAGTTTCTGATGTTCGTCTTCGAGTAACTCTTCTAAGCGTGTATCTTCCATTATATAGTTGTCTTCTTCCGAAGCAGTATCCATTTCAACCAGCGTAATTTCTGTTTTTTTGCTCCAGTCGTCTTCACAAATAAAGAATGAACACATCTGATCTTTTGTGTATCCGACAGAATCCAGAATGGCATTGTGCAAATCAAGAAAAGTCGCTTCCGAATCTATCTTAATTTCACGTTTGAAGTCATCAACTTCGTCTGACAGGATAAGAAATCTGAATAACATAATTGTAGTTGTTTTTTGTTGGTTCAAAAGTAGTAAAAAATATTAAATCCCTCTATATATGACATAAAAAAAGCTGCCTCCCTGAGAGAGACAGCTTTCGTTTTTTATATAACTGCTCCAGTTAATCCATTGAACCTCTAACAATTCCTCTACTCGAAGATTTTATGAATCCTAGAATTAAATCACGCTCAATGCTCGGTTCATATTCGCTTTCAATGCAATTGATAGCATCACTGTTGTTCAACCCACGGGTATATAATGTACGGTATATATCCTGAATCAGAAACACCTGATCGTTTGTGTATCCACGACGGCGAAGACCAACAATATTAATACCACAATAGGCGATAGGATCCCTGCCTATCAGTGTATAAGGAGGGATATCTTTTCCAACGCGAGATCCACCCTGAATCATAACATGTTTTGATATACGGGTAAACTGGTGTACCAATGTACCTCCGCTCACAATAGCAAAATCGTCTATCTCTACCTCTCCGGCGATCTGGGTTGCATTACCGATAATAATATGATCTTTTAGAATACAGTCGTGTGCCACGTGCGCATATGCCATGATGAGGCAGTCGTTCCCAACAACAGTCTTACCTTTAGCTTTGGTTCCCCTGTTAATTGTTACGCATTCGCGTATAGTTGTATTGTTGCCAATCTCAGCCGTAGTAATTTCACCGGCAAATTTAAGGTCTTGGGGAATACCCGAAATGACTGCTCCTGGAAATATTTTGCAATTTGAACCGATGCGAGCTCCGTCCAAAATAACAGCATGTGAGAAGATATGACAGTTATCCCCGATTACAACATCTTTCTCAATCACTGCAAACGGATCTATTGTAACGTTCTCTCCAATCTTTGCTTCAGGATGAACACTAGCTAATGGGTGTTGATTCATTATCTTCGTAATTTATTTATTCTTAATGATTTGTGCCATAAATTCGGCTTCGCAAACTACCTTTTCGTCTACAAATGCCAATCCTTTCATTAAAGCGCATCCGCGTCTGATCTCTGACATAAACTCGAGTCGGAAAATCAGAGTATCGCCCGGTACAACCTTTTGACGGAATTTTACGTTATCAATTTTAAGAAAATAAGTGGAGTAGCGATGAGGTTCCTCTACGGAATTAAGTACTAACAGACCACCTGTCTGCGCCATTGCTTCAATCTGTAATACGCCTGGCATAACTGGCTCTTCGGGGAAGTGACCTTGGAAGAATGGTTCGTTTACGGAAACATTTTTAACGCCGACAATATGATTGGAGCCAATCTCTATGATTTTGTCAACCATAAGGAATGGATAACGGTGTGGCAGCAGTTGCTTAATACGGTTGATATCCATAATGGGAGTGCAACCAGGCTTGTAGACAGGAGCTTGTACCTCGTTCAGCTTAATATCTTTGCGAATCATACGAGCCAATTGGTTGTTGATCTTATGACCCGGACGAGTGGCAATGATGTGACCTTTGATTGGCTTACCAATCAGCGCCAGGTCTCC
>NZ_JBFWMI010000170.1:0-3461 GCF_050251695.1 Macellibacteroides sp. | reverse complement strand
CAGCTGTTTATTCTGTGCCGAACTGCTCAAAGCGGGCGAATATAATTGCGCCAGCTCGTTCCACCCGTAGGGATGGATGGGTAGGGATTGGTCTTTCATCTGTATATTGATGTATTTGTAGTTATATAGTTTTGATTAAAAAGCTTACTTTTCATAGTAAAAGTCAGATTAATAGTGTTTTAAATCTTGTTTTTATTATTAATCAAATATACTACTAACTTTCTACATAAACAAGCATTTTTCGCATAAAAAATAACTTGTAAGTGTCATAAATTTTACTTATTCGGGAGGTTTTCGTGAAGCTGTTTGCAAGCTATCGGGAAACATCACGCGTTATCGCGCCCTATCGGGACGTTGGGGGACAAAACGCGCCAAACGGGGGTATGCTGGTGGTACATTTGCATTGTTACGTAACGAAAACAAGTTTTATAAACCCTTAAAAAAACAAAACAAGTATGGCATTATCTTATTCTTTAATCAAGCGCAGAAACATGGAGAAAGACGCTCCTGTAGGTAGTAAACTGGTATACGGATCCACTCGTACCACTTCGAAAATGGACCTGAACAAATTGTGCGACGCAATCGCTGCACACAGTACCGCATCACGCGGCGACGTGATGCTGGTGTTGGAAGGTCTGATCTATATCCTTACCGAGAGGCTGCAGGCCGGAACGGTTGTGAGCATGGGCAATTTTGGAAATTTTCGCATGGAAGCCGGCTCTGTAGGAGCTTTAACGGAAGAGGAGTTTAACACTTCGATGTTCAAAAAACCGCGTATTATCTTCAAGCCGGGTATCCTGTTGCGCGAAGTGACCAACAACGCCAAGTTCGAGAAATTGCCCACGGTTACGGTGACCGTAACGGAGCAGTGCGACAAAGAGCACGTGTATTAATTCTTCATTGCACCCTTGGATGCAGATTGATCCTTAACACACCCCCTTAAAACAAACAGAAAGATGAAACAAGTAAAACAGATCATTGAATTTATTTTGGTAGTGGCAAGCTGCTTTTTTCGGAAAAGGAAACAGCCGAAAGTCCACCCTCACGTTCCTGAAGATCCTTATCCTCCTGGCTCTTGTAATGGAGGAAAAGGAGATTGCCCTGGCTGCCCTGGCTGTAATTGTAACCCTCAGTCAGCGCCCGCCACCGGAGGACAACTCCAAGCCTACAGACAAAACGGAACTTCCGATCAAAGGGCAGTTTCGGGACAATCCTGCACCTCCAATTACTCCGGCGATAGAAGCCAGTACGATGTTGCGCCCAACGAAGGAGCCAGCGGAACCAACCCTTCCACCGGAGCCGCCAACCTGCTTGGATGGTGTTTGATAGCGGTAGCCGGAACCAGTTACCTGTATAAGTTGCTGGCTTAAGATTCATACAGTAAAAGTCCGGCTCGTGGGGGGCGGACTTTTTTTATTAATAATTATGATTTCGATTGAAAAATATTCTGTCAAACTAGTAAATAGCAAAAAAATATAGTTAAAAATTTGCATCAAATAAATTATGATTTACAGAGCGCTTTTCATTGTTTAAATTATTGGATTTTTTTGCGGGGTTTTTTATTTTACGAATGTATATTTTCTATTGAATACTTTGATTCTCAATTAATCAGATTATGAGTATAACATATCAGCATGGGTCATATAGAGAGAAGCTATTTGACGAAAGATGGAAGAGAAAGAGACTAGAAATATTAGAGCGTGATAATCATAAATGTGTTTTGTGTGGTTCTGCCGATGGTTTGGTTGTTCATCATAAACAGTATCATTTCGTATCTAGATTGGGGGTCTATAGAGATCCCTGGAATTGCCAGAATAAATATCTTATAACCCTTTGTAGATCTTGTCTTGAGCGGGGTCATTACAAATTTGAAGTGCCAACAAAACATGTATAAATAATATAATTCATAAACTATGGGATTTTTTAACAGACTATTTGGAAATAGTGAGCAAAAGAGTACGCCGGTAGAAGTACAAACTGAAGCAGCGCCGTTGAAGGAAATAAAAGAAAGTGACTTTATTGATAATTCGGACCCCAATGATGATTCAGCTAATACAACTACAATTACGTATGGATCGTCTATGCCGATCGATTTGATATATCAATTTTTAAAGGAAGACTACGAAACGAAAGGTTACGAAGATGCTCTTTGTAACCCGGATAATTCGTACAAGGAGATGAATAAAGTTATTATCAGAAATAATTTAGAGGTAAGATTTAAACAGGTAAAACTTAAATACATGGATGATGTACGAGAGATAGATTTTCATATTCAATCTCGTGCTCAAGCCGGTTTGGTTGATGTGGTAGAGCAACTGAAAACAAGAAAGCAAACCCTTACAGAGCATCAGCGACAACTGGAGGATATGGAAAGAGACTTAAGAAACAATACCGGATATATGATCGGAATGCTGCTTTCGTACGAAAGAGGATTTCTTAGGGGACTTGCGGCACTTTCGTTAGAAACGCTTAAATCTCAAAGATCATGAGTCCCTGGGTTAAATTTGGATGTTTCATTACCGGATGGAATCGTAATATTCTTGCCAACTGTACGGAGGCAAGTCATAAAGCATTAAAGAAATATACATCTTCAATGCTTATATTAATTCTTCTGTGGGCATTTACCGGATATTGTTTTGCAGATAGATATGTGGGGTTGCAATGGTGGGGTTGTGTTATTGTTGCTCTTGTATTTGTAATAATAGTTGTACAGATAGAAAGACAAATTATCCTTACAGTTGGCAAGAATAGAGGCGTAGGTGTTCTGCGAGTCTTCCTGGCGGTTATAATGGCAATTCTGGGCTCTACAATCATCGACCAGATCATTTTTGGAGATGACGTTGATAAGGAGATGATTGATATCAGAACGGAAGAGGTTAACCGAATTGCTCCTGCGAGGCAGATTGTAATTCGAGCCGAAATTGACAGATTGTCTTTTGCCATCGATTCATTGGATAAAGTGAATATGCAATTGAACGAAGAAATTGCGCAGCGTCCAACAATAATGACTGTGCAATCGGTAACCACCGAGGTTCCTGTTGTGCAGAAAGATGGTAGCATAGTAAAAGAAAAATCGAATTCAATAACGCGTACGCCTATTGAAAATCCCAGACTAAAACAGGTGATTTCCAATGAGAAGAATTTGGAATATATGAGAAAGCTGCTGGATGAATACAATAATAAAAAACTTAATGTGGCAGCCGAGCTTAAAAAAGAATTGGAAGCTAAGACCGGTTTTTTGGAAGAGCTAAAGGCTTTAGTCCGAATTATGTCTAAAAGTAGTATTGCATTGGGTTTCTACATTTTGCTTTTCTCTTTTCTTCTGTTCCTTGAATTATTAGTGGTAATGAGTAAGTTTGGTGATAAACCCTGTGATTACGACTTGATAGTTCAGCATCAGCTCGCCGTGAAGGAGGAGTCTATAAGAGATCTGGTAAAAAGAGTATAATAAATATAGTGAA
>NZ_JBFWMI010000169.1:0-3465 GCF_050251695.1 Macellibacteroides sp. | reverse complement strand
GTTCGAAAGCTGCAACCGGCTTTGTTACATTTACAATTCCTAATGTAGACTTATTGGCATCCGAGTATGGTAAACCAAAATAGTTTACCAAATAAAATGAACTTAATGCTCTTACAGCATAAGCTTGAGCAACACAACGATTTACCACAACAGATTCCGATTCGGTGAAATGAGCCGAAGTTTCTGATGCTGCTATGATACGTGATGCACGGTCAATGGCATAATACCCTGTTCCCCAAATTTCCTCCAGATATGTATTGGTATCCAATATCTGGTATCTGAAGATATTATAGAAATGTGAGGTAGCAGCAGTATGTGCTGCCAAATCTGAAGAGGCATCTCCCATAGCAAGAATGTTTCTTCCTAAGAAAGAATAACGGCCCAATGTTTGATACAGTCCATTCAATGCATTTGTATAATCTTGCGAGGTATTAAATGCCTGATTGTCCGGAATGGATACCGACGGTGTTTCCGTAAGAAAATCATCGCAAGAAACAGAGCTTATCATCAGCATTCCTGATAGTGCGATTAATAATATATTTTTCATACTCTACTTTCTTTATAAATTAAAAACCTAAATTGATACCAAACATGATATTGGTTGGTACAGGATAAGACCATGATTGGAATCCGGTTGGTCTTGTTTGTGGATCAAATCCGATGTAATCACTCGATGTGATTGTGAACAGGTTGTCTGCCGAAGCATATACTCTTAAGTTGGAGATTCCGGCTTGAGCAAGAAGTTTAGTTGGCAATGTATAGCCAAACACGATTGACTTCATACGCAGGTAAGAACCGCTCATCAGGAATCGGGTAGAGTGAGCTTCTGCATTCGAGCTGCTACCTGCTTCAAATTTAGGAACATTGGTTATGTCGCCTGGTTTCTGCCAACGGTTTTCGTAAACATAGTTGGAAACCGGGCCCAGGAAGTAATGTCCCACCTGCATATCGTATGCAAAACCGGAGTTATATACTTTATTACCCAAGGTATAGCTTGCATCGAGCGATAAATCAAAATTCTTGTATTTGAAGTTCATGCCAACACCACCATAAAACTTTGGATCGGCAGAACCAACGATACGCTGACCGGCTTCGTTAATATTGGAAGTAGTTTCTTTACCTTCTTTACCTTTATACCAAAGGGGAGAACCTGTTTCGGGATCAACTCCTGCATATTCTGCCATATAGAAAGTGTTGTATGCTTCGCCAACTTTACGGATAGTCGTTGTATTTTCGATAGGTTTGTCTGTTGCCAGTTTGACAATCTTATTACGATTTAGGGTCCCGGTTAGATTTACATCCCATCTGAATTCGTCGGTCTTCATTACATTTGTATTTACCAGGAATTCAAATCCCTGATTCTCCATTTCGCCAACATTCTTCATTACAGAAGAGAATCCTGTTGTAAAAGACAAGGGTACATCAAAAATCATGTCCTTGGTACGTTGGTTATAGTAATCTAGCTCAACAGTGAAACGATTGAACAATACGGCATTCAAACCGATATCTGCTTTTGCTACAGTCTCCCATTTCAAATCCGGATTTGAAATCTGCGTAGGAACAGCTCCGGGTTTTGAATTGTACGAATATCCATAGCTATAAAGACCCATAGCTGCATAATAACCAATATCCTGGTTACCTACGGTACCGTAACTACCACGAATGGTAAGATCAGATAACCATTCTTTGGTGTTCTCCATAAAATCTTCTTCAGAAATACGGTACTTAGCACCGAGCGACCAGAATGGAGCCCATTTATTATTAGCCCCGAAACGAGATGAACCATCATATCTTAAAGAGGCAGATCCATAATACTTATTATTATAGTTGTATTCTGCATTCATAAAGAAAGAGGAAAGAGTACTTGCCTTTTTCATTGATCCGGCACTAACAGGAGTAGAAGCATTGTCCAACTCGAATACTGCATCGCTCGGATATCCGCTTGCGGCAGCATAAACCTGATTGAAAGCTACCTTCTGAGCTTCCTGTCCTAGTAATACATTTACATTGTGACTTCATTAAATGTATTTACAAAGTTCAATGTATTAGTAATAGAATAGGTAGTTGCACGTTCCAGATTCTTCTCTCCCATCATACCACTGTCTGAGTATTGGGGGTTGTATTTAGAACTATAGAAAAACTCATTCAAGTCAATAAGACTTAAACCTGCATTGGTTTTCCAAGTCAGGTTATCCGTAAGCTTATAGGTTACATACGGATTAACAACCAAAGTTGTTTGCTTCTGATTACGCTTATCACCATTATTTTTGTCATTAATCGCTACTGGGTTATAATAAGCATCCAAATTATACGATCCGTCGGCATTTCTAATTTGCTGGAAAGGACGAAGGTCATATACAGCAACGATCGGATTGATATACTGACTTTCGGTCATACTGTTGTCGATATCCGACAATGCTCCGCTAACAGATAGTCCATAGCCTAAACGGCCCTGGTTGCCATCCAGACTTAAACGTCCGGAATAACGTTTCATTCCTGTTCCAATCAGTACACCTGTGTTTTCAAAGTAGCCTCCACTGATGTAATAACGCATAGATTCGTTACCACCCTGAACACTTAGGTTGTAATCTTGCGTTGTTCCGTTTTGCAAAACAGCATCCAGCCAATCCACACTTTGAATATTTTCTGCCAGATTTACACCGTAATAGCCGTCAACATAGTAATTTAGTACACTCTCTGCTTCATCCATATTTTCAGCGTCACCGGAGTTCATAAGACCTTCCTTCCAGATTTCCTTATAACGATCCAGATTAACGGTTTTATAGTTATGATCTAGTGCGTTTACAAAGCTTGTTCCTGCCTTGGCACTGAAATTAAAACGTGCTTTTCCCTGTGCACCCTTCTTTGTTGTAACAACAATTACACCATTAGCAGCTCTGGCTCCGTAGATAGCTGTTGCTGTAGCATCTTTCAGTACGGTAATACTTTCGATATCATTAGGATTGATATTAGCCATCGGACTTGCAGCCATATCACCGCTTCCTGATGCACTGTTTACCCCCATTTTGTCTGAATAGATAGCAATTCCATCGATAACATATAAAGGTTCTGTGCCTGAGTTTACAGATCCTTTTCCTCGAATGGTTGTTGCTGCGAATGCACCCGGCTGACCGGTAAAGCTGCTTATCTGAAGACCTGCTACGCTTCCTTCCAGCGATTTCATGAAGTTAGCATCGGTTCTCTTTGTAAGGTTATCACCCCCTACAACCTGAGCTGCTCCGGTGAAAGCTGCTTTCTTCATAACGCCATAACCGGTTACCACTACTTCTTCCAGATTCTGAGTATCTGATTTTAATGTAACTTTCATATTCGGCATAATAGCCACTTCCTGGCTTTCCATTCCGATATAAGAAATTACTAACGTTTTAGCTGATGTAGGAACATTCAGACTAAATTTTCCATCATAATCGGTTACAGTTCCTGTCGTTGTTCCTTTTACAATAA
>NZ_JBFWMI010000168.1:0-3519 GCF_050251695.1 Macellibacteroides sp. | reverse complement strand
TTTTCATAACGATCAACTATTCGTTTGACAGCTGTTTAATGCAAAGTATACATATGTGTAACTTGCATTCAACAATTGACAAACGCAAAGTAATCAAATGGCAAACGAATAGTTCTTCGTATAGAAAAGAATAGAAGACAGGATGTTTGTCATTAAATACCGGGCCATCTTATTATAAATCCGCTATGAGAGATTCGTTTGCAAGTCGTGCTTCTCTCTCAGTCTTTCAGTTTATTAAAATAGAGAGCAAAAGACCGATACATAAAATGAGTCCATTTGCCGAAGGGAACAATGATCAGTGCCCATTGAACCAGTACGGTCAGATGAACGATATACAACCATTTATGGTCCGACAGCAGATCTAAATCAATAAAGAGGCGGACTAAAAAGGCTGTTAATCCCATCAGGAACAACCATATCACAAATATCCAGTCGGATGGTTGGGAATGTTTGCTGATCTCTTTCTTCTTTTTGATGCGGCCACCCACGAAATCGACTGTAACACCGAATACAACCGCGCTTACCAGGTAACCGAAGATGATAACAACAAGGTAAGGCGACGAAAACCAGTTTAGAAACACCGTTGTGAAAAGGAGAGAGAGATAGCCTATCACCAATATAAAGTGTTCAAACCAGCGTACCTGATTATCATCGCACCCCAACGCACGTTTTTGAGTGAACATGTGGATAAAAAGCTCTCCGATACTTTGGATGTACTTCATCAGCGAAACCTTGTATCCGGGTTTGCGAATGGTATTGTTCCACATGCGTAGTATATTCGGCAACAAAATTATGATGCTAACCGCACCAATGGCAATCATCTCAAACAGGTGACCGAAATGAATCAGACTTTCAAGCTCGAACCCGACCGAATAGGCGAAAGCCATTACTCCTGCAAATAAAAGAAGAAAGGCCGATAAGCTTAATGGCAGCGATTTATACAGCAGTCCCGATAGTCCCGTCCAATCGTATTTGGATGTCAGGTACCGCCTCAACGACATCATAAGTTCACCCGGATTTGCTTCCTGCGGACAAAGCGTAGAGCATTCTCCGCAGTAGTAGCATTCCCAGGGTTTTAAAGATGACTTGATTTCCTCTTCCAATCCCAACGCACTTAGTCGTACCATTTCGCGTGGAAAAGAACTATTATGAGTCGATAATGTGCATACAGCCGTACAATTACCACAATTATAGCAGGCGTTAAAGTCTGCAGCTCCAAATTTTCTTAGCTCTTTCGAAAAAGAAGGATTAATTTTTGCCATTACCTTTTTAATTTGTAAGTATAGTATTCGTCCATATCATCAATTTCCCCCGTAACCACCAGTCCGTATTTTACTAAAGACAGCAGATGGAATACAACTTCGTTGGTGGGCATATTCAATTTCTCAGCCATCATCTTTACGGTCAGGTCTTCCGTCTGAAGGGCATCCAGCATCTGTTTTTTGATCCGGTTGAATTCCTTCAGATTATCAAGAGCCTGCGGAGATGCTCCACCCATTTTCTCGCGTAAGTATTTGGCTGTTTTCCCTTTTTCTATTTCCATAATTCTAAATTTACTTTTGTTTACAATAGGATAGAATTCCAAATTTATACCAGGGCATCTATTATGCTCATAATCTCGTTGCTGGAACAAGCAATAAGATTGATCGCATCCGGTTCACATACAGGAGCACACATACCACACCCTTTGCATACCGTGTTGTTAATGTCTGCAACCCATCTGCCCTCTTTTTCAACTTTTAATATAGCATCGAAAGGACAGGCCTTTTCGCAATTTCCGCACCACGAACATTTTTCGGGATCGATGGTAGCTACCAACGGCTCCGATTCTACTTCGCCTTTATTTATGATGGAATACGACTTAGTTGCAGCCGACAAAGCCGAGTTGACAGATTCCATACTGTTTTTCGGGCCCTGGCAGGTTCCTGCAATCGTAATCCCATCAATAACGGTCTCGACCGGACGAAGTTTCATATGTACCTCGTTATAGAACTTGTCTCTTCCTTTAGGCAGTTTGAACAAGGTGCCGATCGTAGTATCAGAACGAGGTACCATTCCGGTTACCAGTACAACTAAATCTGCTTCTACTTCAATTTCCTTTCCTTTAGTGAGAATATCGTTCACTTTTACGACAGGCTTTTTCCCTTCCGTATTTACAACCGGAAGATCCGAACCTGTGGATTGCAGGTAGATATCTCCACCTTTTAGTGAATCGGCATAAAGGACCTCCTGCTTTCCGTAAGTCCGTAATCCACGATTGAAATGGAAATTGTTTATGTCTGCAAACTTTTTACGTGCTGTAAGCGCAGCATGTATGGTGGAGGTACAGCAGTTGCGCGAGCAATAGGTATTACCACCTTCGGGTTGCCTGCTTCCTACGCAATAGATATACGCAATGTTTTTGATATTTCTTTTTTTGAATACCAGACGATCCCCATTATGCGAATCGATCAACCGCTTAAATTGCGGCAACGTAATCACATACTCTGATGTGCCATATCCGTATTCATTATATTGGGGGGTATAGGGATCGAAACCGGTAGCCACCAATACAGAGCCTACGGCTAATTCGATAATTTCTTCTTCTTCGGATAGGTTGATGGCACTGCAGACTTTTTCGCATGCTCCGCAACGGGTACAATTTAGACTATCAATAACCGGTAATTGTGGAAATTGAGCCGCACTGTTTTCATAAATGGCTTTTCGTCTGCTTAGATTGAAAGTAAACGAATCGTCTACTTGAACCGGACATACCCCGATTGCTTTTTTCAGTTCCTCTTTTTTATAGAAACCCTGAATGTAACGAGGGGTGCGCTTTATTTTTAATGTAATATTTCCAACGCTACCTTTGTTGGAAACTACTTCACTATTCGTATAAATGGTTATGTTGGGATGGCTGAGCAATTCGCTATACAACCTTGAAATAAGTTCGGGGCCGGTCTCAGAGATAGTAGATAAGGAATCCCATTGTGCCACACGTCCCCCAACAAAAGGCGTGTTTTCTATCAATATCACTTCGCAATTTTTCTCTGCCAGAGACAGGGCGGCTTTCATACCGGCAATACCGGCACCGATAACAGCAACGGACTTCAGAGCCTTCACTTTGTTTGTCTCCAGTGCTTCCGCATAAGACGATTTGGCAATTGCCGCTTTTACCAGATGAATCGCCTTTTCCGTAGCGCCGGCTTTGTTGTCCGAATGCGCCCAGGAGGCTTGCTCGCGGATGTTGGCATGTACGTATGTATACTTATTTAAATCTGCCCGCTGACTTACATTACGGAACGTCTGGAGGTGCAGTTTAGGAGAGCAGGATGCGACAATCACTCCATCTAACCCGTACTTTTTTATATCATCCACCATATCCCGCTGGTTAGCATCGGAACAGGCAAACATGGTTGTTTTAGACAATACAACCAGATCTACTCCTTCCACGGCCTGACGTACCTTTTCTACATCTACATAATCGGAAATATTGCCGCCGCAGTGACAAATGTATACTCCTAATTTTTTCTTTTTCAT
>NZ_JBFWMI010000167.1:0-3596 GCF_050251695.1 Macellibacteroides sp. | reverse complement strand
CCTCAGCTCACCCAGGAACATACAGACCAGACAGCCTGGTTGTTAAGCGGCGTACTTGATTACAATCGCACCTTTGGCGATCATACAGTGGGCGTTACCGCCGGTATGGAAGCCGAAGAAAAACAGCAGGATTTTCTAAGTGCTTTCCGTAAATACTTCTTGTCCGACAAGATTGACGAGATGAATGCAGGGGGTATGACCGACCTTACTAACGGTGGTAGCTCGTGGAAAGAACGTCGTAAAAATTACTTCGGACGTTTTTCTTATAACTACCTTGAAAGATACCTGGTTGAATTTGTTTGGCGTGTGGATGGTTCGTACCGTTTCCCTAAAAACAAACGCTATGGTTTCTTCCCCGGTGTATCTGCAGCGTGGCGTGTATCCGAAGAAAACTTCTGGAAAGAAAACCTCGATTTTATCGAATATTTTAAGTTGCGCGGTTCTGTTTCTCAGACTGGTAACGACGCTCTGTTGAATGCAGACGGCAATTACGACCAGAGTATCCAATACCTCAACACCTTTGGTTTTGGCGACACATATATTTTTGGAACGGCCGAAAATCCTCGTTTAACCCCTACCCGTACACCCAACCCCAATATTACATGGGAACGCGGTACCACCTATAACCTGGGTTTCGACTTTAAATTCCTTAATAGTCGTCTTACATGGGAATCGGATCTTTTCTACCACAAACGTACCCATATGTTGATCAGCCGGAATGCTTCGCTTCCTGAAATATCGGGTATCACATTACCTCGCGAAAACCTGGGTGAGATGGAAAACAAAGGTTTTGAAACCATGATCGGATGGAACGATAAAATCGGCGATTTTGAATACGATTTATCTTTGAACGGCACTTATGCCATTAATAAAATCCTTTTCTGGGACGAAACTCCGGGTATACCCGAATATCAGCAATCGACAGGCAGACCGGTAGGTTCATCCTTGTTCTATGTAGCCGACGGCGTATTTAACAATCAGGCCGAGATAGAGGGATACCCCCATTGGTCGGGTACGGTGCCGGGAGATATCAAGTTTAAAGACATCAATAACGACGGAAAGATTAATGCAGACGACCGTGTACGCAGAACAAAGAATTCAGAACCTCGCTTTGTGGGTGGATTCAATGTAAACCTTCGTTACAAGAACTTCGACTTGATGGCCCTGTTCCAGGGTGCTTTAGGTGCAGAAACCTATATTCAGACATGGTCGGGTACAGTAGGAAATTACCTGAAAGATTTCTACGACAAACGTTGGACAATAGAAAATCCCAATGTGGAACACCCACGTGCATACGAACGTGAAAACCAATATTGGATCTCTAACTGGAATACCTATTTTATTCGCTCTTGCGATTACTTGCGTTTGAAAAATATGGAATTAGGGTATAACATAACATTACCGGCCTTAAAGAATGCAGGTATTTCCAATGCCCGTATTTATGTTAACGCTACCAACATCTTCACGATTGATAAGTTGAAAGTGGCCGATCCAGAGGCAGATAGCAAGGACATTACCTCCTATCCGCAAAGACGCGTTGTGAACTTTGGTGTTTCATTAACATTCTAATCGTATAATTATATGAAAACAATTTTTAAAAATATAGTATTTGCCTTGACATTGGGTACAGCGGTTACGTTGAATTCCTGTTCGTCGGACTTTTTGGATATTACGCCTACCGATCAATATTCGGAAGACGCCATGTTTTCGGATGCCGCCCTGTCGCAGGCATTCCTGAATTCAATTTACGGATATGTACGTCACGGTGCCGGTGAACATGCCATTTCGGGAGCATCGGATGAGGCTTATTTTACGCACAACTACGGAATGAAGGCTATCAACGAAACAGCTGTTTCGGAAAGCGACCTGCAATGGTTTGACGACGGTAACTGTCCGTTCCGCTGGAGTGATGCCTATAAAGGAATCCGTTATGCCAATCTGTTTATTTCAAAGATAGATGAAGTTCCAGCTACATCCGGATACAACAAAGATCAGATGAAGGGTGAAGCTCATTTTCTTCGTGCCTATATCTATACCCAGCTGGTTCGCGGCTTTGGTGGTGTACCTTTGGTAACCAAGGTGTACGGTTTGAATGACACAGAAGAGATGAAGCAACCCCGTAACACAGTTAAAGAATGTCTGGATTATATTCTGGCCGATTGCGAAGAGGCTATCAAACTGCTTCCTGTAACGGTAAGCGACGACAATTTGGGTAGAGCTACCAAGGGTGCTGCCATGTCGCTTAAAGCTCGCGTATTACTGCAACTTGCCAGTCCGCTTTACTTCGACCGCGCTGTAAACACATTGCCCGTTAACCAGAATACAGGTAATCAGCAGGAGTTGTACCGTTCGGCCAAGACTGCTGCTTTAGCAGTAATCAACAGCGGTACTTACAAACTGATCGATTGCCGTGCTGCAACGTTGGAACAAACAGCCAATAATTTCCATCAGATCATTATTGACAAGAATAATTCGGAAAAGATCTTTACCCGTCAGTTTGCTCAAAAGGGATCAACCAACTGGTTGGTACTGCAACACGGACCCAATGGCTACCACAACTGGTCGGGTATAACCCCGTCTCACGACCTTGTAGCTGCCTTCGAAATGGCAGACGGAACATTGATGACCGGATTCAGCAATGTGGGTGATAAAAAAACATCCAATCCTTACCTTAACCGCGAACCTCGTTTTTATGCCACCATCGGATTTGATGGTTGTACCTGGGGACGCGTAAGACCGGCGGATGCCTATCCGTTGGATCCTACCCCACTGGGACAATTACAATGTGGCTACTACGAAGTTTCAGGTGTGGAAAGTTCGGTAACAATCAAGCTCCCCCCCAACGACACAGAGCTTACTTTCAAGGGCTTAAACGGAATCGATACCCGTCAGGGACCTATCGAAGACTGGAACGGATCGTGGACCGGCTATTACGAACGTAAATTGGTTGACACATCGGTAGACGGACAAAACTACGCTCAGAATGTACCGTGGACCTATTTCCGTCTGGCAGAAATGTACCTTATCGCAGCCGAAGCCAGCGTTGAATTAAACGAATTGGAAGACGCAGCCGATTATCTGGATGCCTTACGTAACCGTATCGGCATGCCTGATACGAAGACTACTCTTACGCGAAGAGGAAAAGCCTTCAACCAGGCAGACATGAGAGAATTTGTTCGTCACGAACGTTTTGTGGAGCTAGCCTTCGAAGATCATCGCTACTTCGATGTTCGCCGCTGGATGACCGCACCTCAGACTGCAAGCCGCAAGCTGACTGGTGTATTGGTATACGGACTTCTTAAACCGGGTATGACTCAACCGAAGCCCTATATCCACAACGAAGAGAAATACAATTATACCTACATTGTAAAAGACCTTTCATTCCGCGAAAACCGCGCATGGGATAATAAGATGTATTTCGCACCTATCAAACAGGCCGAAATTAAACGTAACCCCAACCTGGTTCAAAACCCCGGAATGCAATAAGCGTTTGAAGTTTGCATTGAATAATGGCAACAGATTACTAATAGTGCCATAGATTATTAATATTGACCGCAGATTTAAGTAATCTGAAACCTGATTGAGAATAAACAAAG
>NZ_JBFWMI010000166.1:0-3661 GCF_050251695.1 Macellibacteroides sp. | reverse complement strand
GTTTGGATTATGACTACAAATTTACATGTTTATACCCGAATAAATGTATATTATGCCTACTTTTGCACCGAAATCAAATTGTATGACAATGAGAATTGATATTCTTACCGTATTGCCCGAAATGTTAGAAGGAACGATCAATTGTTCTATTTTAAAGAGAGCTCAGGATAAAGGCCTGGCCGAAATCCATTTACATAACCTGCGCGACTATACTACTAACAAGTGGCGCCGTGTTGATGATTATCCTTTTGGAGGCGAAGCGGGCATGGTTATGCAAATAGAACCGATTGACCGGGCGATTTCTGCTTTAAAAAGTGAGCGTGATTACGATGAAGTTATATATACATCGCCGGACGGTGAAACCTTTAACCAACCCATGGCCAATAAGATGTCGATGCTAAACAATCTGATTATTCTTTGTGGCCATTACAAAGGAATTGACTATCGTATCCGTGAGCATCTTATCACAAAAGAAATTTCGGTTGGTGACTATGTTTTAACTGGGGGCGAACTTGCTGCTGCTATCATGGCAGATGCCGTAATCCGACTCCTTCCTGGGGCTATTGGTGATGAACAAAGTGCTTTATCCGATTCGTTTCAGGATAATTTATTGGCTCCGCCGGTTTATACACGACCAGCTGATTATAATGGATGGAAAGTTCCTGAAGTTTTACTTTCTGGTCACGAACGTAAAATTGCTGAATGGAGGCTTCAGCAAGCTCATGAAAGGACTTTAAGACTACGTCCCGACTTGCTCAAATAGAACTTTACCTTATTGATTTTTGAATTAGATAGTTGTTACGAATCCTGTGATTAGGGTTTGGAAATTTTGTATTGCCTTAAATCCGCTTATTTGTTAACATTTACTGATTTAACTTCGATTCGATACATGATTTGATTTTTGCAGAAACTTGCAATGCGAGTTTCTGTGAGCCAAAATAAATAAAGTTAGCCTTTATATTATATTTAGAAAGAAAGCTGATGGAAGAGATTTTCTTGTTTATTTTATCTTATTTATTTGAATATGTAAATCAAATCAATTAGCTTTGTTCCCAATAGTACCATATAACATTCTACAAACAAATGAATTACATTTTTTTAAAGTGTAATTTATACAATATCTAAATTATAAGACCATGAGAATGAAAATTATTGCGGGTGCTGCTCTTTTTTTGATCGCATCCGCTTCGTGTGTTAGTCAGAAGTACGACTATCCTTTTCGTAATCCAGATCTTCCTATTGACGAACGTGTTGACGACCTGCTAAGCAGATTAACGCCAGAAGAGAAAGTAGGTCAGATGATGAATCAGACCCCAGCTATCGAACGTTTGGGAATTCCTCCCTATGATTGGTGGAATGAAGCATTGCATGGTGTTGCCCGTGCAGGGAAAGCCACTGTATTTCCGCAGGCAATCGGCTTAGCGGCAACTTTTGATGATGAGGCTTTATTAAAGACTTTCACAATGGTAAGCGACGAAGCGAGGGCAAAGTACCATCAATATCAAAAAGATAAAGAATATGACCGGTATAAAGGACTAACATTTTGGACTCCCAATATTAATATATTCAGAGATCCGCGATGGGGGCGTGGAATGGAAACATATGGCGAAGATCCTTATTTAACAGGCCGAATGGGACTAGCTGTTGTAAAGGGGTTGCAAGGGAACGATCCCGATTATTACAAAACCCATGCTTGTGCAAAACATTATGCAGTTCATAGCGGTCCGGAGTGGAACAGGCATGAGTTTGATGTTGAAGTAACTCCTCGTGATTTATGGTTAACCTATCTGCCTGCTTTTGAGCAACTTGTTAAGGAGGGAGATGTGCAGGAAGTAATGTGTGCCTACAACCGCTATGAAGGGAAGCCTTGTTGTGGCAGTGATAAGTTATTAATTGATATTCTTCGTAACAGCTGGGGATATAAGGGAATTATTCTTTCCGATTGTGGAGCAATAGATGATTTTTGGCAAAAAGACAAGAATACGCCCCGTCATGAAACACATCCTGATGCCGAGTCTGCATCTATCGATGCCGTACGAAGTGGAACCGATTTGGAATGTGGCGGAAGCTATCGTTCGTTAAAAAAAGCATTGAAAGACGGAACACTTAAAGAGAGCGATCTGGACGAGTCATTACGTCGTTTGTTTAAAGCTCGTTTCGAACTAGGCATGTTTGATCCGGATGATAAGGTGTCATACGCGAAGATACCTTATAACGTTGTAGAAAGTAAGCAACATATCCAGCAGGCATTGGAGATGGCTCGTAAGAGTATGGTGTTGCTGAAAAATAAAAACAACGTTTTGCCATTGAATAAGTCCATAAAGAAGATCGCTGTTGTTGGTCCCAATGCTGCAGATAGCACCATGTTGTGGGCAAATTACAATGGATTCCCAACGAAAACTGTTACAATTTTAGAAGGAATCAGAAATAAAGTTCCCGGAGCTGAGGTAATCTATCAATTGGGATGCAATCATACTGATAACTTTGTAATGCAAGATATGGGGGATAAAATTACCTCAAATGCTGGTACCGGTTTTCTTGCTGAGTACTTTAATAATACAGAATTTAAAGGAGAACCTGTCTTTAAGGGATTGGCTCAGAGCTTACATTATACTACTGGAGGAAATACTCAGTTTGCTCCAAATGTCAATTTATCTGACTTTACCGCTCGTTTTACCGGAGTGTTTGAGGCTCCTGTAACCGGAGATATTGATTTTGAATTGTCTGGAAATGACGGAATCCGGTTGTATATTGATAACGCTGTTGTTTCTGAAATGTGGGAGAGCGAGTATACTGCATTTAGAAAATATACTCTTAAAGCAGAAAAAGGAAAGAAGTATGCTGTGAAAATAGAATACATGCAACGCTCAGGTATGGCCGATCTGAACTTTTCTGTTGGTGTTCGTAAACCGGTAGACTTTGCCGGCACTGCAGCAAACGTAAAAGATGCGGATGTAATTGTATTTGTAGGAGGTATTTCGCCACGATTAGAGGGAGAGGAAATGCCTGTGGATGCTGAAGGCTTCAGAAAAGGAGACAGAACCAATATTGAGCTTCCAAAAGTTCAGCAAGAGATGGTCAAAGCTCTTAAAGCAACCGGAAAGCCTGTAGTTTATGTTGTATGTACAGGTAGTGCATTGGCTCTTAACTGGGAGGATGCCAACGTTGATGCTATTCTGAATGCCTGGTATGGCGGTCAGGAGGGCGGTACAGCAGTTGCAGATATTCTTTTCGGCGACTATAACCCAGCCGGCAGATTGCCAATCACATTCTACAAGTCCGTTGATCAGTTGCCCGATTTTGAGGATTATAGCATGAAGGGACGTACGTATCGCTATATGACACAGGTTCCATTATATCCATTTGGTTACGGATTAAGCTATACAACATTTGCTTATCAGAATGCGAAACTTTCTGCTTCGAAGATCGGAATAAAGGATAAAGTAACCCTGACTGTGGATGTTAAAAACACAGGAAAGCGTGACGGTGATGAGGTTGTACAGATTTACATTAAGAATCCGAATGATCCCGAAGGTCCAATTAAGGCATTAAAAGGTTTTAAGCGTGTGTCTGTAAAAGCAGGAGCTTCTGAAAAGGTATCCATCGAACTAGATCAGAAGGCTTTCTATTCCTTCAGTGATGCGACGCAGACCTTAGAAGT
>NZ_JBFWMI010000165.1:0-3675 GCF_050251695.1 Macellibacteroides sp. | reverse complement strand
ATTGTAGGACTTGCAGTTTTTCACGGTTTTAGTGCTATTCCTATATTTGGGGTTTTATATGTTTTGATTTATAATTCTTATTATATTGATAAGACATTTTTGGGAATGAGTCCTTTTTTAATTATTGTAATAATCGCTATGATAATAAACTTCCTATATTTTAGAAAGAAGCAAAGAGTGTTGTACAAACAATTTATAAAGATTCCCAAACAGGAAAAAAAGAGAAAGGATGTTTTATGTATTATTTATATTGCAGGTATCATCGTTGTAAATACATTTTTTGTTGCCTATTTTCGATCTAAAAATTTGGGATAGAAAAGATACTTAATGAAGTATGGCAATTGAGATATTTATATTAGTAAATAAAATTTCTCGAATGTTTCTTCATTTTGTATATGATGATAAAAAACATATCTATGTATTATTCCATAATGAGAAATACTATTTTTAATGATTTAGTGTTTTCAATTTAATATTAGAACTCATATTCGCAGCTAAATAATAAAATATGAAAATTACATTGCTCGGATCTTTATCAGTAAATTTTTTCAAATCGTCTAAATTATCTAAATTATCAGATATTGATGAATTATCAAAAAAACTTGATTTGTTCATGACTAAGCGAAGTTATGATAATTTAGTGGAAGAAATATCAGTAGAAATTATTTGTTCAGAACCTGAAATGGATTCTTTTTATCCAATTTTTCGTCCAAAGTATGTCTCTGAAAAGCATAAAACAATTCACAGTGTTCTTGATGTTCATCTTTATAAAATACTAATGTTTAATTTAAAAGTTGATTACGAATCGTTTTATCATTCTGATAAAGAGGAGGGGTTGCGTATTATCGCTCAAGCGATTCTTAAAAGTTTAGAAACATTAAAGTATCCGGTTAAACTAAAAAAGTTTGATAAACCAGGTTTTTACAACGATATGAAAACCTTTTTCATAAATGAAGGGCTGGTCGATAAAAATAGTTAGTTTACAGATCTTATTGCAATACAAAGTGCATCCGTAAAAATAATATAAAGCTACAGCAAATGAATTTTTTTGAATACTTATTTTGTCGTTTAACTTGGTTTAAACTGAAGGTAACTAAAGTAAAAGATGATACATTCCGGGTTGTGATGGTTCTTTCTGTATTACAGACTCTAAGTATAATACCCTTAGTTTTTTTGTTGATCTCTTTAATTGACGATTTATATTATTCAGAATTAATTTTAGCTTTAAATCCCTTTTTCATTATTTGTATTATAATTGCCATTATAAATTATAGAAGCTTTAAAAAGAAGCAGAAGAGACTCCTTAGGCAATTTAATAAAATTCCTACGCAAGAGAAAAAGATAAAAGATGTGTTTTGCATTGTGTATATTATTGCAAGCTTAATTATACTTCCCTTACTCATTCCTTATTTTAAGATCTGAAAATATTTTGCATATATGGTTCCCAGAGCCTTGTTTCCCCCAACCTAGGACCTTTTGGTTGGATTGTGTTACCTATTGAATGGTTTGTTCTATTATTGGGGGTGGGTTTGTTGTACTTTTGCGTTTCAAATTAGATAATACGTTAACAATTAAATTTTGAAAAGCATGCACTTGTCTTACTCTCCAACCGGTAATAACCGCATCGAAATAGCGGATGTATTACGTGGTTTTGCTGTATTGGGAATTACCCTTATCCATTTTATCGAACGGTTTAGTCTTTATAGTTATCCTGAAGAAACCTGTAATTTATTGTTGTTTACGGATAAGGTAATATGGGACAGTGTGTTTTTTGCCTTTTCAGGTAAGGCGTATTGCATTTTTGCACTTCTTTTCGGGTTCAGCTTTTTTATCCAGGATAACTCACAAAAGATTAAAGGAAAGGATTTTCGCCCCAGATTTGCCTGGCGGCTGGTTTTGTTGTTCTTTATTGCCTGCATCAACTCTTCTTTGTTTCCGGGCGAGATATTGATGCTTTATGCTTTGCTGGGGTATGTGATGATTGCGGTGTGCCGACTTTCATCCCGTTCCATTGCCATTATTGCGGGCATTCTTTTACTGCAACCGCTTGAATGGGGACAGATCATCATTGCGCTGTTGGATCCTGCATTTGTTATCAATGCTCAGCTGGATGCTCCTTACTGGGAGATCGTAAATACGGTTCAGAAGGAGGGCTCTTTTATCGAATTGTGCAAGACGGCTCTGTGGACGGGGAATATTGCCAATATGGGCTGGATGCTTCTACATGGAAGGGTTACGCAGACAGCAGGTTTGTTTATGGTTGGTATACTGATAGGGCGTAGCAATTTGTTTCACTATACGGAACAGAATATCCGTTTCTGGACGAAGGTGTTTATCGCTGTAACCATCGCCTTTTTCCCTATTTATGGTCTTACGGCTATTTTACCCGACTTTATCACCCGCGAGGCGCTTCTTGTTCCTTCTACCTTGTTGCTTAAGTCGCTCTCTAATATTGCCTTTACCGGAATCTTGTTTGCAGGGGTAATTCTTGTGTATTACCTTACAAAGCTGAAGGGGGTGCTCCACCAGCTTGCGCCTTATGGACGCATGAGTCTGACCAATTACCTGTCGCAGTCGTTAATAGGGGGATTCCTGTTTTATAACTGGGGATTGGGGCTTTATCGCTATACCGGCATCACCGTATGTATTCTTATAGGTGTAGGTGTATTCTTTATCCAGTTCTGCTTTTGCCGTTGGTGGCTTCGTTCGCATCCGCAGGGTCCGCTGGAATGGGTATGGAAGAAGGCAACCTGGATTAACGTAGGAAACCGGCTTTAATGGTTTAGTTGTGAATCTGGATGGTTTCGCCGCTTTGAGTTACGTTGTATCTTCTTAATGCAAACTTGGAGGGACCGGAGTAGGGGGTGCCTCCGTTGCTGATGTCGTAAACGGTTTTGCACTGCGGACAGGTGGCTGTGCCGTCGTTGTTGCCGGGTACAATCACAACATCGCGTCGGGCTTCGTTGGGGCAGCAGCGGTCGAACGCCATATATAGGTTGTCGTAGCTGTGTACGATTAGCAGTCCCGCATAGCCGGTATATTCTCCGGCGGCTCGGGGGGAGGTAAATTCTTTATAACTCAGCAGAGGCACCAGGTCTTTGTCGCTGTAGCGCAAATCCAGTTTAAACCAGACACGGGCATAGGGTATATCCGATTCCGTTATTTTGGAACAACTGCAGATTACCATCAACAACAATACTACAACAGCTCTTTTCATTCTTGGGGTGTTTGTTACGGTTTAAGAGATTAAAAACAGGTCTGCTATTGAAACGGAAAGCAGACCTGTTTCTTATTTCAGGAACGCAGAATTGTTTCAATTTCATTCAGCTCTTCGGCGGTGAAGTCCGGATTCTGAAGTGCGTTGAGGTTGTCTTTAAGCTGCTGAACGGAGCTGGTTCCCACAATGAGCGAGGTTACACGCGGGTCTTTCAGCACCCATACCAAAGCCATCTCGGCCAGTGTTTGTCCCCTTCGTGCGGCTACCTCATTCAGCTTGCCTACCTTGGCTATTACCTGGGGGGTAACCTGTTCTTTTTGCAGGAATCCCGAGGGTTTGGCTGCCCGCGAATTTTCGGGTATGCCGTGCAGGTATTTGTTTGTAAGCAGTCCCTGTGCCAGGGATGAGAAGGCGATGAGTCCTACGCCGTGTTGCTTGCCTACCTCCAGTACTTCGGG
>NZ_JBFWMI010000164.1:0-3706 GCF_050251695.1 Macellibacteroides sp. | reverse complement strand
ATTGAATATTCCAAAGGAATGATTCCTTTTTTGCCTAATCGTCAGCAATTAGCGATATTAGAAAACCCTTAAAAAAACCTTTTAAATTCAAATAATTCTTCTATATTTGCATAAACCGAAAGCTCAAAAATGCTTTTGCAGCTAATTGTTGCTGTTTATAATTGATGAACTACTAATGTGAATATTAAATATAGTTTATTCCTTTGGCTAACCGTTTTGTGCATAGTGATAGTATCACTTTATGCATGTAATTCTGTGCAAAATAAAAAGCCCCACAATGTATTGGTAATTCATTCTTTCAATAAAAACGATAGTTGGGTAGAGGATCTAAACAAGGGTATTAAAGAAGCCTTTGATGATAAGAACTTAGATACCCAAGTTAAGGAATACTATCTTTCTACAGAGTTAAGGACCGAAGAGGCCAAACAAAACGAGATAAACAAGTTACTGGATAGCTACAGCTCAAAACCATTGGATTTGATTATTGTGGCTGACGACGACTGTTTTTCTTCTTTCTTTGCCACAGAGCATCCATATACACATTCCAAACCTGTAGTCTTTGCGGGAATTGATTATGTTATATCTGAATTAATTGAAAAACATACTCACGAAAATATTACAGGAATTACAAATGAGCCCAATTTTAGGCAAACCTACAGACTTGCAGTTCAACTTTTTGGTAAAATAAACAGCATTCAAATAATCGCAGAAGATTCTTATGCAGGCAGAGCAGCTGCTAATGATGCTAAGAAACATTTAATTACCATCCCTAATAGCGTAATTAAAGAAGATAGTTTACAACTGGATAGCTGGGAACCATTGGAAATGGAATCGAACGACTCGGTTTATATATCTATTAAGAATATAAATAAAATAAACGGCCGCCAATTAATGGAAAGCATGACCTATCAGCCTCACAGTTTTTGCATTATGGCTAAATGGTCCGATTTTTACTCGGACTTGCCTCACATGGGAACTGCCCCTTTTCTTATGGTAAACAATGAGGGGTTTGGAGATGGACGGATTGGAGGTTATATGGTCGAAAATTATGAGGCTGGATATGAAGCCGGAATTATGGCTGCCAAAATTTTAACTGGCACTCCAGTTGCTTCAATACCTGTTAAAGCAATAGAGCTTAAACCCATATTTAATTGGCAACAATTGCAACGATGGAATATCCCAATTGATAAGCTGCCGGCTAACAGCATTATTCTCAATATGCCGATGGCTATCAGATATAGTAATCTTATTATTTATGTACTAGTTTTTTCAGGTTTGTTTATCGTTTTCGTTACTGTATCTTTGATATATATTTTAAATAAAGAGAAAAAAGATAAGAAACTAGCTCAAAACCTATTACTAAATAAACGTGAAGAGTTGGAGGTTACCATGAAATCAATTCGTGAGTCGGTAATTTCAATTGACAATAACAAGCAAATATTTGCGATGAATCAGGCTGCGCTGGATAGTCTCGGTTTAAAAAAAGATATACACGAATATATTGGCGCCGATATTTTCTCTGTATTCAATATAACATTGAGAGGCAATGAAAACTATCTTACAGATATTTTCAACTCATTAGACAAAAACTACCTTTCATACCAACTTGAAAAAGGAGCTACAATTGTTACATCAGAAAATCAGTCTCTTTTAATTGAGGGAACTGTCAGTTCATTACTAACAATGGATAATTATACGGGCTGGATTATCTCTTTTAAAGATATAACAGACGAATTCATAAAAAAAGAGCTTCATACGCTGGCCATGGGGGATGCACATGTATATGCGTGGCGTTACAACGGAAAAAAAGATGTTTTTGTATTTGAAGAGGTCTTCTTCAGAGAGACCGGAGTGTATGACAACGGTAAACATACCATCCATTCGGATGTTTTTGAAGGAATGATTCATCCGGAAGACTACGGGAATTGGAATAAACAGATCAAACATATTCTGGACCGAAAGAGTGACAAACTGACCATCCAAATACGTATATACATTAATAATAAATATGAGTGGTGGAGTTTCAATGTAACTTACATCAATAATCCTGCCCTTTCTACCTCATTCACGCTGTTTGGACTGTGCATGAGTATTCAAACATTCAAAGAGACAGAAGAAAACCTGCGGATTGCAAAGGACAAAGCGGAAGAATCTGATAAGCTTAAAAGTATCTTCCTTTCTAATATGAGTCACGAGATACGTACTCCATTAAATGCAATTGTAGGATTCTCGAATCTACTTACATCCGATGATAATTTCTCAGCCGAAGAGAAAAGTATCTTTGTAACTACAATTAATGAAAAGTGCGAAATACTGCTTACACTAATAAATGACATACTAGACTTGTCAAGGATTGAGAGTGGCCTGCCATTTAATCCTGAAGTATGCAACCTAACATTAATCATAGAAGAGACGCTGGCCTCCGAAAAAACAATCCTAAGTCCATACGTCGCACTTAAAAAGAATTTACCAAAGGAACCTGTATTTATTAATGCCGACTCATTAAGATTAAGACAATTGATCCGTAATCTAATTAATAACTCATTTAAATTTACACATGATGGCTTTATTGAAGTTGGTTGTATCCTTTCCAAAAATAAGAATCTGATTTTCTATGTCGAAGATTCAGGATTGGGTATTTCACTTAAAGAACAAAAAAAGATCTTCGAACGTTTTTATAAGACAGATAACTTTAGTCAGGGAGGAGGATTAGGCCTTTCTATTTGTAAAGTGATTGTTGAACGCATGGGTGGTGAAATTTCTGTTCAATCGGTTCATGGTGAAGGATCAAAATTTACGGTGGTCCTACCCTATTCAAGTGTAATTGAAGCTTCGTATGAAAATGAGTAAACTTAAAATTGAACATAATCTGAAGTATCTTGTGGCAACAATCCTGTTTGTTGTTATCAGCATTCTTAGTATATCGTGTTCTGATGCAAAAAAACACAAGGATTCCTACAATATATTACTTATTCACTCATACAAAGAGGGACCTGTATGGCAGGATGAATTGACCCAAGGGGTTAAACAGTATTTTGATGAGAACAATGTCGATGTAAACATATCGGTACATTACATGAATACAGACTTTGTTCTCAATAGAGAAAACATAAGACGTATGAATAATCTTATGACCTCGTACGAACAAAATCCACCGGATTTAATTATCACCTTCAATAATCAGGCCACTTATTCCTTATTATCCTCTTCTCACTATATTGCCTATAATGTACCAATCGTGTTCAGTGGAACTTCACATTATATTAATCACTTGATTGCTAAACATTCTAATATTACCGGTTTTATTGCTAAACCGGATTTTAATAAAGTGTACAAATTAGCAAAAACACTGCTAAAGGATAGTACGTTGATGCTTAATGTAATTGTAGATGGAACTCCTGCCGGATTAAGCTTGTTGGATACTTTTAAAAAACAAATGAATCCGGAAAATCATTCAGACAAAATGTTGTATTATAACATATATGATGAGAATATTCACGACATCATGTACTGGAATCAATATCATTCCAAAAATGTATTTGTTATCATGCCCAAGTGGAATAGTTTCTATTCTAACCTGGCACATGAATCATCTGCACCCTTTTTCCTCGTTAATAATCAGGGTTTTGGAGATGGAAGCCTGGGTGGATATATGGTGCCCACCAATAAACAAGCTCAACTTACAGCCCAAACAGCACTTGAAGTA
>NZ_JBFWMI010000163.1:0-3812 GCF_050251695.1 Macellibacteroides sp. | reverse complement strand
TAAGCAGTCTTTCAATGCTATGAATGACTGCTAAAATGAGAAAAATACCTACTAACCAGTAGTGTACGGTCATGTTTGTAAAAGATACACCAAATAGAACCAGTACAAAATTATTAAGCATCACAACGAAAGATATAAAGGTCAGCGTCGTAACGACGTTGACTTTTTTTGTAGCAATCATCTCTTTGATGCTGGTTTTGTTTTGTGAAATGTGAATAAATATCATATGAAAAAAAAGTAAGAAGGAGAACTTTTGTACCCTACCTCCTTCATCCAACCATGTGGAAGCCAGATAAACAAGCAAAAATAAGACAATGGATACAAGGATTATTTGTTTACGCAAAGCTTTTTTCTTGGATTGATTCTGTCCGGTAGTCATTCTTACTTATTTCTATGTTTATAATTGTTATAATTCAGGACGCTTTAGTTGTTCGTCCAGGAAAGTTAATATGCCTTCTATGTTGTCCGGATGAAACCAGTTGATTTCTTTATCACGCTTAAACCAAGTCATCTGCTTTCGGGCATACACGCGGCTATTACGTTTTATTTTCTCAACTGCAAAATCCAAAGGCCATTCACCGTCAAGGTAATTAAACATCTCCTTATATCCAACTGTATTCAGTGAATTTAGGTGTTTGTAAGGATATACATGCCGGGCTTCTTCAAGTAATCCATCACGCATCATCTGATCAACCCGGGCATTGATACGGTCGCAAAGTTCTTCCCGATCGCGGGTAAGTCCGATTTTAATAATGCGAAAAGGACGTGTCTTTTTTGTATTTGTACGTAGTTCTGAATAGGGCCTGCCTGTCATCAAACATATTTCAAGGGCATGGATTACCCTTTTGTAATTGTTGAGATCCACCTCGTTGTAATGTTGAGGATCCAGTCGCTTTAAGTCTTCCCGAATCGGATCCAATCCCTCAACTTCAAAACGCTTCATCAGGTTAGTCCGGATCTCCTGACTAACAGTTGGAAGTTCGTCGATACCGTTGCAAACAGCATCGATATACATCATGGAGCCTCCGGTCATAACAACATTGGATGCAGACTGGAAAAGATTCTCCAGACATACCAGAACTTCCTCTTCAAACTGACTGGCATTGTAATAATCGGTGAGAGATAGTGTGCCCACAAAATAATGTTTAACACGGGCGAGCTGTTCGGCTGTGGGGGCTGCCGTTCCTATTACAAGCTCTTTGTACAACTGACGGGAATCCGCCGAAATAATAGGACTGCCTACATGTGATGCCACACGTAGGCTAAGTTCCGTCTTACCAACTCCGGTCGGTCCCAGTAAAACAATAAGCGTATTCATCAAAAGCGCTCATCGTCAAACGGATTTTCCATCGGACCTTCTAGTCCGTCGAAGCCTTCTTTATCTAATTCGTCGATATCGAATTCTGAATCTCCGTAGAAATCTTCTCCTAAATCCTGTGTTCCACCTGTTTTAGGTGTAAAATCATCAAAAGACATAATCTGAACCGGAGGATTGCCAAGAGATATCGAGCATTCCGGTTTATCCATATCTTTTCCCGGGATAATTTCCCTTAACTCCATAAAGAAGGCCCTTTCGGTCATATAATCGAATACATAAAGGAGTTTCTGATGTTCGTCTTCAAGTAACTCTTCTAAACGCGTATCTTCCATTATATAGTTGTCTTCTTCCGAAGCAGTATCCATTTCAACCAGCGTAATTTCTGTTTTTTTGCTCCAGTCGTCTTCACAAATAAAGAATGAACACATCTGATCTTTTGTGTATCCGACAGAATCCAGAATGGCATTGTGCAAATCAAGAAAAGTCGCTTCCGAATCTATCTTAATTTCACGTTTGAAGTCATCAACTTCGTCTGACAGGATAAGAAATCTGAATAACATAATTGTAGTTGTTTTTTGTTGGTTCAAAAGTAGTAAAAAATATTAAATCCCTCTATATATGACATAAAAAAAGCTGCCTCCCTGAGAGAGACAGCTTTCGTTTTTATATAACTGCTCTGGTTAATCCATTGAACCTCTGACAATCCCTCGGCTTGAAGATTTTATGAATCCAAGGATTAAATCACGCTCAATGCTTGGTTCATATTCGCTTTCAATGCAATTGATAGCATCACTATTGTTCAACCCACGGGTATATAGTGTGCGGTATATATCCTGAATCAGAAATACCTGATCGTTCGTGTAACCACGACGGCGAAGGCCAACAATATTAATACCACAGTAGGCGATGGGATCCCGGCCGATCAGTGTATAAGGAGGAATATCTTTTCCAACACGTGATCCACCCTGAATCATAACATGTTTCGATATACGGGTAAACTGGTGTACCAATGTGCCTCCGCTTACAATGGCAAAATCGTCTATTTCTACCTCTCCGGCTATCTGGGTTGCATTACCGATAATAATATGATCTTTTAGAATACAGTCGTGTGCCACGTGCGCATATGCCATGATAAGACAGTCGTTTCCAACAACAGTCTTGCCTTTAGCTTTGGTTCCCCTGTTAATTGTTACACATTCCCGTATAGTTGTATTATTTCCAATCTCAGCCGTCGTTGTTTCGCCGGCAAACTTCAGGTCCTGAGGGATTCCCGAAATGACCGCTCCCGGAAATATCTTGCAATTCGAACCGATGCGAGCTCCGTCCAGAATTACAGCATGAGAGAATATGTGGCAGTTATCCCCGATTACAACATCTTTCTCAATTACTGCAAACGGATCTATTGTAACGTTCTCTCCGATTTTTGCTTCAGGATGAACACTAGCTAATGGGTGTTGATTCATTATCTTTTTAGTTTATTTATTCTTAATGATCTGTGCCATAAATTCGGCTTCACAAACTACCTTTTCGTCTACAAATGCCAGTCCCTTCATTAAAGCACATCCGCGTCTGATCTCCGACATAAACTCGAGTCGGAAAATCAGCGTGTCGCCAGGAACAACCTTCTGGCGGAATTTTACGTTATCTATTTTAAGAAAATAAGTAGAGTAACGATGAGGTTCTTCTACTGAATTAAGCACTAGCAGGCCACCTGTCTGCGCCATAGCTTCAATCTGTAATACGCCTGGCATAACAGGTTCTTCAGGGAAGTGACCTTGGAAAAATGGTTCGTTAACGGAAACATTTTTAACGCCGACAATATGATTGGATCCAATCTCAATGATTTTGTCGACCATCAGAAATGGATAACGGTGTGGCAGCAGTTGTTTGATCCGGTTGATGTCCATAATAGGGGTGCAACCAGGCTTGTAGACAGGAGCTTGTACCTCATTCAGCTTAATGTCTTTACGAATCATGCGAGCCAGTTGGTTGTTGATCTTATGACCCGGACGAGTGGCAATGATATGACCTTTGATTGGTTTACCGATTAGTGCCAGGTCGCCCATGATGTCAAGTATTTTGTGACGGGCAGGCTCATTGTCAAATACTAATGGTTTGTTATTTACATAACCGAGTTCATCGATGTGCTTGTGTGGAATTCCAACAGCATCTGCCAGTTTGTCTAACGACTCCTGTGTTGTTTTCTGATCATAAATAACAATGGCATTGTCCAGATCTCCGCCTTTAATCAGGTTGTTTTGAAGTAATGCTTCAACTTCGCGAACAAATACAAACGTACGAGCTGCAGCAAGTTCGGTCGGAAACTCACGTATGTCGTTCATCGTTGCAAACTGATTCGGCAATACAGGTGAATCGAATGAAATAAGGGCGTTGATGCTGAACTTATCATCCGGAAGAATAATCAGAGACGAACCTGTAGCTTCGTCCTTCACCTCAATCTTGTGTTTTACAATGTAATAATCCTTAGGAGCGT
>NZ_JBFWMI010000162.1:0-3943 GCF_050251695.1 Macellibacteroides sp. | reverse complement strand
TGAAACGGATCTGTCACAGCCATCTATCATTTCCGAAACCCGCTTCAATAAAGGGTTTTGAGGGTGAAAATGATAGATGACAGATCATTTTGCCGTTTATTGCTTATCCTTGAAGTAAAAAACGTAGTAATACCATAACAGCCCTATCCAGTTAAGGGCAAGGATGGTGAGAATCCACAATCCTTTCTGTCCTTTACTGATAAAAGGGTTCTGCAATACGGCGGTTACCCCGAAGATAACACTTGCAATGGCGATAATGTAGCCTATTTCGGGCAGTCCTATGAGTGCGAGTGGGTACATGTTTCGTCGTCGTGCTTTTTCAATACCCGGTGGGGCAGGTTTCCATGCCCTATCAATTCGATGGGACATGCATACTTCTCGTTCAGCCAGTTTTCTGAGATATCGGATCCGGCATGGTAGTGGGCGGTTTCGTTTACACAGGCAATGTTCTTAACCATAGAAAGCACGGTGCCGATATCGTGCGAAACCAGTACGATGGCACTCCGTTTATTTATTTCGTCGAGTAACCGGTAAAAGTGTGACTCGAACCGCTTGTCGACATACGAATTAGGTTCATCCAGAATGAGCACCTGCGGATCAGACACGATAGAGCGCCCCAGCAATACCCGCTGAAGCTGTCCGCCCGAAAGTTCGCCGATGGGGCGTTTTACAAGCTCTTCCAGTCCCATCTGTTCCACTACTTCGTCGATCCGCTTTTGCTGCTGGTCGTTAAATCCGCGAATCCATCGCTTTTCGGAAGCCAGTCCGGAGGATATCACATCTCTTACGGTAATGGGGAATTTCTTGTCGATATTGTTTAGCTGGGGCAGGTATCCGATTCGCAGAAAAGGTACCTGTTTGCTGTCCTGATAAAACCGGATGGTTCCGGAGTTGGGTTGCAGCAGACCAAGGATAACCTTAAGCAGCGTTGTTTTACCTCCTCCGTTGGGACCTATTATGCCCAGAAAGTCGCCTTCCAGTACATCCAGCGACACATCTTTCAATACGGTCTTGTTGCCGTATCCGGCCGTTACATCTTTTATCTCAATTAGCTTCTGCATCTTTTAAAGATTGGGCAATCAGAATCATCTCTTCGTGCCAGTTATAGGATAGCGGATTGATTCGCACAAGCTTACAACCGGTTTCGCGGGCAATAAGTTCTGCATTCTTCTGATCAAATTCCTGTTGGATAAATACAACACGGGTATTGTTGGCACGGGCGGTGTCTACCAGCTCTTTCAACTGAGCGGGACTGGGTTCTTTACCGTCCATTTCAATGCATAGCTGTGTAAGCTGGTATTCGGCGGCAAAATAGCTTAAGGCCGGATGATAAATAATGAAGGTCCGGTTGCTAAGTCCCTCCAGCAATTGATTGATGGTTGCCTCGGTCTTTTCGATTTCGGCCAATAAGGCGTTGTAGTTGTCGAAGTAAAACTTGGTATTCTCCTTGTCGAGGGCGATAAACGCCTGCAGGGTATTCCAGGCTACTGCTTTGGCTCCGGCAACCGAGCTCCAGGTATGGGGATCGATTCCGGTGTGCTTATGACCGTGGTCGTGTCCGTGTTCTTCGCCTTCGTGATCGTGCTCCTCGTGCATTTCGGCATCCGGGTTATCAATTACGGCAATACCTTCCGACAGGTCGAACACCTTCAGGTTGGGATTGTTCTTTACGATATTGTCCATCCAGGCCGTTTCAAATCCGATGTAGCCGATCTTCAGGTAAGCTACGCTTTGTCCCACTTTGATCATCTGCTGGGGTGTGGGATCGTAGGTTTCGGGGCTCTGACCGGCAGGCACCACACAGTTGATTGTATATTTATCGCCGGCAATCTTTTCGGCAAAGTATCTCTGGGGTTCTATGGTTACGGATACCATCTTTTCGGACGTCTTTTTTTCTGCACACGAGAATAAAAGAAGAGAGAATAATAGAAGTGTAATCTGCTTCATGTCTATATTGTTTTAAACCACAAATATACAGAATAATTTCTTTCTATCGCTGAAGGTTTATTTGACGGCATCAAAAAGAGAGGTATATCAGCCGGAATATGTATATTTGTAACCTCAATAAAGTTTTATATAGTTATGGAACATCCATTAAGCATTTACAACACGCTTACGAGAAAAAAGGAACAGTTCGTACCTTTGCATGAACCGCATGTGGGAATGTATGTATGCGGACCTACAGTGTATGGCGATGCCCATTTGGGTCATGCCCGGCCGGCCATTACATTCGACTTGTTGTTCCGCTATCTGTCGCACCTGGGATACAAAGTAAGATACGTACGCAATATTACCGATGTGGGTCACCTTGAAAATGATGCCGACGCGGGAGAAGACAAGATTGCCAAAAAGGCCAGACTGGAACAGCTTGAGCCGATGGAGGTGGTTCAATATTACCTTAACAGGTACCACAAGTCGATGGATGCACTCAATGTGCTTCCTCCCAGCATCGAACCGCATGCCTCGGGGCATATCATCGAACAGATCGAACTGGTGAAGAAGATTATCGACAACGGATTTGCTTACGAAAGCGAAGGTTCTGTTTACTTTGATGTTGAAAAATACAATAAATCGCATAATTACGGCAAACTGTCGGGGCGTAACGTGGAGGATATGTTAAATACCACCCGGGCTCTGGACGGACAGGAAGAGAAGCGCAATAGCGTTGACTTCGCCTTATGGAAGTGTGCGGCCCCGGAACATATTATGCGCTGGCCTTCGCCCTGGAGCAATGGCTTCCCGGGATGGCATTGCGAATGTACTGCCATGGGTAAGAAGTACCTGGGCGAGAGTTTCGATATACACGGAGGCGGAATGGATCTGATCTTCCCTCACCACGAATGCGAAATTGCGCAGGCTGTGGCTTCGCAGGGAAAAGAGGCGGTTCATTACTGGATGCACAACAATATGATCACCATTAACGGACAGAAGATGGGTAAGAGTCTGGGTAATTTCATTACGTTGGATGAATTCTTTACCGGCAGCCATGCTTCATTGGCACAGGCTTACAGTCCGATGACGATACGCTTCTTTATCCTGATGGCTCATTACCGCAGTACAGTGGACTTCAGCAATGAGGCTTTGCAGGCTTCGGAAAAGGGGTTGTCGCGGTTGATGGAGGCATGGAGCCACCTGGACAAGCTGAAGGCTTCTGAGGTTTCGTCTGTCGATGTAAAAGGTATTCGCTCCAAGTGTTACGATGCTATGAACGACGACCTGAACAGTCCGATTGTGATTTCTCATTTGTTTGACGCCACCCGAAGCATCAATTCCGTATTGGCTGGACAAGCGACCCTTACGGCCGCAGATATTGAAGAGCTGAAAAGCGTATTCAAGCTATTTCTGTTCGATATATTAGGTATGCAGGATCTGGCAGTGGTAGCTGCGGGCGCCAATACAGAAGCATTCGGAAAAGCGGTGGATTTATTGCTCACCATCCGTAAACAGGCCAAAGATAACAAGGATTGGGCTACGTCCGATAAGATACGGAACGAGCTCACAGCGCTTGGATTTGAGATAAAAGATACCAAAGACGGTGCAGAGTGGAAGTTATCCAACTAACAGTTTCTGGAAAATATAGATGGAGGAAGGGCGGCTTGACCGCCCTTTTTCTTTGTACTAAAATGACGCTGAGGCTGACTTTATAGGCCGTTATGTCTTGTTATCTGGAAGGGATTACAATACGGCTGGTAAGCGGATGGCGGTTGCCCGAAATGCTCCGGAACTTGACTTCGGCCGATCCTATTTTAAGTTTGGCCTTTATTTTAATGGGAATCTTATTTCCGTCGTCGCTCACCCACACTTCAATGGCCTCTTTGGTCTCCGTAAAGGCTTCGTCAAAGATATCCATATAGAAGCGTTTCGTCTTGAACTTCACATTGTCGCCATGCTCTACGATACTCTGACCCGCATACCGGAAGCGCACATTTACACGGTCGCGTCC
>NZ_JBFWMI010000161.1:0-3945 GCF_050251695.1 Macellibacteroides sp. | reverse complement strand
CAACCCATATTGGAGTCGTTATATGAATTATCAGAATGACTCACGTAACCGTGTCTATGGTAATGTTGGTATAAGTTATAAAATTGCTGAATTCCTGAAATTCCAATACAAAGCTAACTTGGACTTCTTCGTAGACAAGCAATTTGAACGTAATGCAGTTTACTCGCAGGAACAATCCAGATACAAAGAAATGTCTCGTCAGCAGGCGGAAATGAACCATGAATTCTTGTTGTCATTCAATAAAAATATAACAGATTATTCATTCAGTGCAAATCTAGGATCCAACTTGATGAGTCGTAGATATGAATATGTTTATGGTGAGACCGATGGCGGACTAGCAATTCCTGAATTCTATAACCTGAAAAACTCTGTGAACCCTGCAACAGGAACAAATTATTTGAGAAAGAAATCTATCAACTCAATCTTTGCAAGTGGAACAGTGGGTTATAAGAGTATGTTATATCTGGACTTGTCATTACGTAACGACTGGTCTTCT
This sequence comes from Macellibacteroides sp., assembly GCF_050251695.1. Taxonomy (NCBI): domain Bacteria; kingdom Pseudomonadati; phylum Bacteroidota; class Bacteroidia; order Bacteroidales; family Porphyromonadaceae; genus Macellibacteroides; species Macellibacteroides sp. The sequence goes on along the minus strand of NZ_JBFWMI010000161.1, from coordinate 3,449 downwards.
ACATTGCCTAATGGTAACAACTCCTATTTGTATCCATCTGTAACAGGAAGTTTCATCTTCTCTGAACTAGTAAAAGAAGATTTACCATGGTTAAACTTCGGTAAAGTTCGTTTAGGCTTTGCTCAGGTAGGTAACGATACAGATCCCTATCAAATTGTAGACACATATACTCAGTATACCAATATTACTTCAACACCAGGTTATGTTTTGGCCAATACATTAAAGAATAGTGGATTAAAGCCTGAAACTACCAATTCTTATGAAGCAGGACTTGAACTTTCATTGTTTAACAACCGTTTCGGTATTGAAGCGACTTATTATTCAAGTGAAACGAAGAATCAGATTATTCCTCTTTCAATTACAGGAACATCCGGATATCTTTACAAAGTTGTTAATACTGGTTTGATGACCAACCAGGGTATTGAGTTAAGCATTCATGGAACTCCGGTTCAGACAGCTGATTTCACTTGGGAATCATCATTGGTTCTAGCTTCAAATAAAAATAAAGTTAAGAAGTTGCTTGAAGATGTAAGCTATTACAGACTCACAACAGCTCCTTTCAAAGTTGAAGTCGGAGCAATGGAAGGCCAGGAGTATGGTGTGATTATGGGAACTGATTTTGTTTATGATGCAAAAGGCAACAGAGTAATTAACGAAGATGGTTCATATGCCGCAACAGATGGTAACGTAAACATCGGTAGTATTTATCCTGACTTTACAGGCGGATGGACTAATACATTCCGCTTCAAGAATTTTGATTTGAGTGTGTTGCTTGATTTCTCAAAAGGTGGCAACTATTTCTCTACTTCTTATATGTGGGGTATGTATTCTGGTATGCTTGAAGAAAGTGCTGCTATAAATGAAAATGGAGTAAATATACGTGAATCTATCGCAAATGGTGGCGGTGTATTGTTACAAGGTGTACAAGCTGACGGAACTCCTAATACGGTTCGTATGGGAGCAGAAGATTTTGGTGCACAACATTACTCAGGCCCGGCTGCTCAGAATGTTTTCAAGTCGGATTATGTTAAACTTCGCGAAATCAATTTAGGTTATACTATTCCAATGAAGAGCAATTATTTTGTAAAATCTCTTCGTGTATCTGCGTACGGACGTAACCTGGCAGTTTGGGGCCCGGATGTAAAGCATTTCGATCCAGAAATGGCTATTACAAACTCAGGTAATATTCAAGGTATCGAAGGTGGAGCACTTCCATCGGTCGCAAACTTTGGTATGAACGTTAGTGTTAAATTTTAATCAATTCGAAATATGAAAAGTTTATTATATAAATTTCTTTTCGTTACAGCATTGTTTACTGCTGTATCGTGTGAGGATTTTGAGACTGTAAATTCAGATCCCAACAATCCCAAAGAAGTGCCTACCAATATGATTATGGCGGGTGTACAAAAACAAATCATGGACAATGTATATGATAACTGGTTTAGCGGTCGCCAGAGCTTGGTGTATAGCCAATATTGGGCACAACGTAACTATACGGAAGAAGACCGTTACCAGATTCGTGAAAGTGTAAACAACAACTATTTTAATTATCTGTACCAAAGTGCAGCCAATCTGGAGGAAATTATTAAACTAAATACTGACGAAGCAACAGCGGTTAAAATGTCAGCTTATGGTGCTAATGCCAATCAGATTGCTGCTTCTAAGATTCTAAAAGTTTGGTTGTTTCAGGTGATGACAGACACATGGGGTTCCATCCCTTATACAGAAGCATCTAAGCTGAAAGAAGGATTGTATTATCCAAAGTATGATGATCAGAAGGAAATATATACTTCACTGATTAAAGAACTTACTGATGCAGCAAACATGATTGACGAGAGTGAGCCCGCTTTTGTAAGTGGAGATCGTATCTATGGTGGTGATGCTACAAAATGGAAACGTTTTGCCAATTCATTGAAATGTCGTTTGGCAATCCACGTGTCTAAAGTTGATTCTAACTGGAAAACGTACATTGCAGAAGCGCTTGCAAGTGGAGTATTCCAAGGTAATGCTGATAATGCTGCTTATCAATATTCATCTACAGCTCCTGAACAATGTGGCTTTTATATCGGATACTTCGAAGATAAACGTAACGACTTCACAATTACCCGTCCATTTGTTGATATATTGAAAGGTCAGAGAGATACATTAAATGCAAAATCTCACCCATGGGAAGGTGTTATTGATCCACGTTTGCCAATCTACACTACATCAAGAAACGGTGCTTATGTAGGTATGCCTTATGGTATTCCAAGCAACACGGTTACTTCAGCTATGAGAAATGCAGCTCCGTCGTGGTATAGTACAACCAATCATCCGTTATGTTTAAATGCTGATTTTACTGTGCCATTGATGACTTATGCCGAGTTGCAATTTATTCTGTGTGAATATAAAGGTTATACAGCTGAAGAGTATAAGAAAGGAATTCAGGCATCAATCGACTATTGGGGTACTTTGTTTGGATCTGTTCCAGATGCTTCTGGATATATAGATGCAGTAAGTACAACGGTGAATGCTGAAACTTTAGCATTGCAGAAGTATATTGATCTTTACATGAACGGAACAGAAGCTTGGGTTGAGTACCGTCGTACGGGATACCCGACTCAGATTCTAAAACCTGGAGAGATTTCTGTAATTTCGGGAGGAGAAGAAATACCATTCTCTACTTTGTCAGATACCAAGGGTGATATTATCTCTCGTGTAAAATATCCTACTAACGAAAGTACATTGAATGCACAGAGTTTTACTGATGCTGTAGCCAAACTTCAGGATGGTAGCAACAACTATTATTCAAAGATGTTCTGGGATGTACGAACTACATCAAATCCTCATCCGGCTAACAAATAATAGCCAATCATAATCAATATAAAGGGACTTTCCGTAAGGAGGTCCCTTTTTTTTGCCCGTAAGTTGCTGTTAATAATTGATTTGAATGACTTATATATTGCTAACAATTTTCTTATTTTATACTTACAGTTTATAACATTCCAAAACATTCATAATGCATAAATATGCAAAAACAAGACATATAGATAGCTTTTATGCATTCATAATTTAAATTTATTCATAAAAATGCATATAGGTATGCTATAAAACATAAAATATTGTTACTTTTGTCACTTCTAAATTTTTGCACATTAATTGGCTAAGGCTAAAATAAACGTGTGGTTTATATATTTTAATTCTTAAAGATTGTCTATGAAGAAGTTGACTTTTCTATTTTTATGCCTTGTGTTAGGCATCGGATTGGCAACCGCCCAGACGAAAGAGGTATCAGGTACCGTTATTTCGGCTGAAGACGCGATGCCGGTAATCGGGGCTTCTGTTATTGTAAAAGGAACAACGACAGGAACTGTAACCGATTATGATGGAAAATTTAGTCTGAATGTTCCTACATCAGCTAAAACGTTAGTAATTTCTTATATCGGAATGGAAAGCCAGGAAGTGGCTAT
>NZ_JBFWMI010000160.1:0-4027 GCF_050251695.1 Macellibacteroides sp. | reverse complement strand
TCCACTTGCATAATACTCCCGGAGAATGGATAGCTTATCCGATTCCGTAAACTTGGTTCTTCCTGTCTTCATAGATCACATTATTTGATTGGTTTATAATGTGTCTACCTATTTCAGTATAAGACATACTTCCTATTGCTCATGCTTTTGGCCTTAGTCTGGGCGAAAGTGCTTCTATTGCAATGGTTGGAGGGGCTGATGGTCCGATGGTTTTGTTTACATCGCTGGCATTGGCCAAAAACTTATTTGTACCTATAACAGTTGTGGCTTACCTGTATCTTGGACTTACCTACGGAGGATATCCTTATTTGGTTAAGCTCCTTGTCCCCAAAAAGTTGCGTGCTATCAAGATGGTTCAGACCCGTGCACCCAAAAATTACAGCTCAAAAGTGAAATTGGCTTTTGCAGTGTTATTATGTGCTGTGCTTAGTTTCTTATTTCCAGTGGCTTCGCCTCTATTTTTCTCACTGTTTTTAGGAGTCGCTGTTCGAGAGTCTGGCATGAAGCATATTCAGGATTTTGTTAGTGGTCCTTTATTATATGGATCAACGTTCATGTTGGGTGTATTGCTTGGTGTGTTATGTGACGCCAAATTGCTTTTAGATCCCAAAGTCTTAAAGTTATTGGTGTTAGGCATTGCTGCGTTGTTATTGTCCGGAATAGGAGGAATAATGGGCGGATATATCATGTATTTCATAAAGAAAGGAAATTTTAATCCTGTTATCGGTATTGCGGCTGTAAGTTGTGTTCCAACCACTGCCAAGGTGGCTCAGAAGATTGTGACGAAAGACAATCCAGACTCGTTCATTATGGGCGATGCATTGGGGGCTAATATTTCGGGTGTAATTACATCGGCTATCATAACAGGTATTTACATTACAATAGTTCCCTTCTTATAAGGGTTAACGGTTGGTTTAGTATTTTTGGTTGTTGTATTTTTAGGTTGCCTGATGGCGAGGGTGTGTCAAAACAAAGTAATTGGCACATCCTCTTTCTTTTTGTTCAAACAAACGGAGACAGTTTTTGTTTTATTTACAGTGATTTGTTAGTGTAAAACATATAAAAGAATAATGTATGAGAAACAGAACAGTTTTAGGATTGGTATTGATGCTTTTTACAGTATTTACAGGATGGGGAGCCAATGTTCCACAATCGGTCGAACCGGATAAAGAGCAAATGATAAAGGAGGTAAAGGCGCTGGTAGATAAATTGGTGCAGGGTTGTGAAACTGCTAATGCCGATGAAGTTTTAGGTGTGTTAGCTAATTCTCCTGAGTTTTCATATGTAGTGAACAGGCAGTATAGCACCTATCCCGAGTTTGAAAAGGGTCTTAAAGGATGGTTTGAAATGATAACAGGGCAAAAGTTGACAGTAGAAAATGAACGGTTTTCATTTCCATTTTTTAATTCGGTGCTTTATACGGCTGATTTGGGTATTGTTATGAGTTATAAAAACGGCCGTACAGTAATAACCGATCGAGGCCGATGGCTGCTGTTGTTTAAGAAAACTGGAACCGAATGGAAGTTGATTCATGGCTCAGAATTTTACATCTATAAAGATGCTCCAAAAGATGCTCCAGCTACGCCTCCAACACCATAAATAATGTAAGTTAATATAAATGCAAAAGGTCTGATTCTCACGAACCGGACCTTTTGCATGATTTAAAAATTATCTTATGAAAAAATTAAATAATAGATGTTGCATCTATGTATACAAATATACGTTTTTATCGCTTTTCAATTGTGATGTGTGATGTGTTATAGAGCATATGTACTATTATTTGATCTTTTTATTTCCCTTTTATAAGTGTTCCGAGTACGCTACGGACAATTTGAGTACCTAAAGTTCGTCCTACTGAAGAAAGCATATTTCCGAACATGCGTTCCGTAGGACTCTGTCTGCTGCTGTTTCTTCGTTCGTTATTTATTCGTCTACCTTCTTCTGCTTGCCATTGTTTTTCTTGTTTTATACGTTCCTTTTCTTCCTGCTCACGTTGTTTGTTCAGAATTTCTTTTTCTTCTTCCTGTTGCTTAAGCAAAGCTTCTTCCTGTAGTATCTCGTAAGCAGAATGTCGGTCTGTTGTTTTTTCGTATATTCCATATAGCGGCGATTGTTTAATGGCTTGTGCCCGTTCTGCATCTGTAATTGGCCCGATTTGTCCTTGTGGACATAACATTTTGGCTCGTTCTACAATGCAAGGAGCACCTTTTGAATCAAGAAAGGATACAAGTGCTTCGCCAGTTGCAAGTTCGAGTATTGCGGTCTCTGTTTCGAATGCTGGATTCTGTCGGAATGTCTGTGCAGCTGTTTTTACCGCTTTTTGATCGCGTGGAGTAAAGGCCCGCAAAGCGTGTTGAATGCGGTTTCCTAACTGACCAAGTATACTTTCCGGCAGATCCAATGGATTTTGAGTAATGAAGTAGACGCCTACGCCTTTGGAGCGGATGAGACGGACAATCTGCTCGATTTTATCGAGCAATACTTCCGGAGCATCATCGAACAGCAGGTGGGCTTCATCAAAAAAGAATATAAACTTGGGCCGTTCCAGGTCGCCTACTTCGGGTAGTTCTTCGTATAGAGAGTTTAACATCCATAACAGGAAGGTTGCATATAACTTAGGTGAATTAAGGAGTTTATCAGCTGCCAGAATATTTATTACACCTTTTCCCTGTTCTGTTTGCAGAAAATCATAAATGATAAATTCGGGTTCGCCAAAAAAAAGATCACCACCCTGATCTTCCAAATTGAGTAATCCACGTTGGATAGCCCCAATACTGGCTGCCGATATATTGCCGTACTGTGTTGTGAAACTACGTGCATTTTCTCCTACATAGGAGAGCATTGCACGAAGGTCTTTTATATCAAGTAGTAGCATTTTGTTATCATCTGCAATTCGAAACACAATATTAAGTACTCCAGACTGGGTGTCGTTCAACATCAAAAGCCTCGAAAGCAATAGTGGTCCCATATCTGATATTGTAGTTCGTAGCGGATGGCCTTTTTCAGCGAATACATCAAAGAAACGGGTAGGATATCCTTGAAATTGGAATGTTACACCAAATTCTTCCTGTCGTTTGGCAATAAAACTGTTAAGTGTCCCGGCTTTGCTGATACCGGACAGATCTCCTTTCATATCAGCCATGAAGACGGGAACGCCCAATTCGCTGAAGCTTTCCGCCAGTATCTGAAGTGATACTGTTTTTCCAGTCCCTGTCGCTCCGGCAATCAATCCGTGACGGTTGGCCATTTTAGGATGTATATAGAGCGGCATACTGCCGTGAGCCACATATAATTCCTTGTTGTCTGTCAGCATAAGATAAAGGTATTAGGTTTATATTCACAATAATACAACAAATGAGTGTGAAAAACAAGTAGCCAGTCTTAAAAGAATTTGTTAAATAAAGAACAAAGAAACACCTATTACGCTGATGATTGCGCCAAACACCTCTTTCAACGTGATTTTATTTTTGAAGAGCATCAGTGAAGGCCATAGGATAAAGATAGGGGTAAGAGCCATCAGTGTTGAGGCAATACCTGCTTCTGTATACTGTACGGCCATCAATGAAAAGGAAACGCCGATAAATGGACCGAAAAGTGTAGCCCCCAGTGCGGCTTTCATCCCTTTGCTATCACGTACCGATAGAGAAAGACTGGCGAATTTACGTGTATACCACATGACGGCCAAAAAACCGAGGGTACCGGTGATTGCCCGTATAAATGTTGAGGCAAAGGGAAGCATCTGTGAAGCCTCAAGCATGCCTTCGGGGATGGAGAGTGCATAATAGTTCATTCCAACTTTGCTTAAAACCAGTCCCACACCTTGTCCCATGCCAGCACCAATACCAAACAAGACTCCTTTAAGAGGGAGTTTAAGACTGAATTTATGGCTTGTGCCTCTGCTCAATACAGATAGAGCGATGCCAGAGAGGGTGACCAGCATTCCAGCTATAGCTTGAATTGATAATTTTTCGCCAAGAATTAACCATCCGGAAAAAGCGGCGGCAATAGGGGCTAGAGTCATAAAGAG
>NZ_JBFWMI010000159.1:0-4188 GCF_050251695.1 Macellibacteroides sp. | reverse complement strand
GTAGCCACTACTTTGTCATTTACCTGGAAAGACCACTGGTAGTTGTATCTGCTCAGGTCGGTAAACTGGAAATGATTCACCAGCTTGATCTTACCCTTAAGCAAATCGTCTGCCTCAAAGTAGATACCCTGGTATGTCTTCTTCACCTCAATCAATCCCGGATGCGGGGTGCGGTCGGCACTAATCAAACCATTCGCACAGAAATTCTCCTGGTGTACCCATCGGTCGCCACCCATATCTCCTCCGTAATAGAAGTATTTTCTTCCATTGGGATCGATTGCTTCCAAGCCCTGGTCTACCCAGTCCCAGATAAAACCACCCTGCAAATTAGGCGATTTCAGAATAATATCCCAGTATTCCTGGAAGTTACCGGTACTGTTACCCATAGCATGCGCATACTCACAAAGAATCCACGGACGGTTGGTGTCTTTACGGTCGGCATAAGCCTGTAAGCGCTGGGGTGATGTATACATCCAGGCAATGATATCAGTGTACTGGTTTTCATCGGCACGTTCGCACTGAACCGTACGGGACGGGTCGCGTTGTTTCATCCAGTTGTATGTTTCAATGTAGTTAGGTCCGAAATCACTTTCGTTACCGGTAGACCATCCGATGATAGACGGGTGGTTTTTATCGCGTTCAACCATGCGGATGGTGCGATCCATGTGCTGACCTAACCATTCTTTTATGAACGACGGGTGACGAGAACGGTCGAATCCGTCCAATCCGTGTACTTCGATATTGGCTTCGTCAATTACGTACAGTCCGTATTGGTCGCATAATTTGAACATCTCAATGCTCTGGGGATAGTGACTCATACGAATGGCGTTGATGTTGTTCAGCTTCATCAGGCGGATGTCTTCGATACGGGTAGCCTGATCCACCGTGTGACCTGTTTTAGGATGATGTTCGTGGATATTTGTTCCGCGGATGATAATAGGTGTTCCGTTGATCCAAACCTGACCGTTTTTCATCTCTATCTTACGGAAACCGGTCTTCGCAGCGGTAAACTCGGCCGTTTTACCTTGTGCATCCTTTAAGGTTACGGTAAGATTGTATAAATTGGGGTATTCTGCACTCCATAACTTGGGACTAGCAACCGATTGCTTGAAGGAAACTTTCTGTTCTCCCTTAGCTGCGATAGAAGGAACACCAAGTGTTTTGGTGAAGACAGTCTTTCCGGCTGCATCCGTTAAACCTACTTCAACCGAATAACCTGCTGCAGCTGCATCGTTAAAGTTGCGTACGTTTACATCCATCGAAAAGATACCATTCTTGTAGCTTTTGTCCAGATCGCCCACGGCAAAGAAATCTTCCAACGACACTTTGGGACGAGAAATCAGATACACGTCACGTTCGATACCAGCCAGACGCCAGAAGTCCTGATCTTCAAGATAGGAAGCGTCGCTCCATTTGAACACCTCTACGGCAAGCTGATTTTTGCCTGTTTTAAGATACTTCGAAATATTAAATTCGGCAGCTGTCTTGGATGCCTTGGAATATCCTACCCTTTCGCCATTTACCCATACAGTGGCAGCACCGGCGATAGATTCAAAGTGCAGAATAGTTTCGCGTCCGTTCCATCCGGCAGGCACGGTAAAAGTAGTACGGTATGAGCCGACGGGCACATCTTCGTTATCCTGGTAAGGAGGATTATGAGGGAAGATATAGGGTACATTGGTATATACCGGAATACCGAATCCTTCCATCTCCCAGTTGGAAGGAACCTTGATATCGCTCCAATCGTTATCACAATAGGTGGTTTTATAAAAGTCTAACGGACGTTCGGATGGTTTTACACTGAACTTAAACCGCCATGTTCCGTTTAGCGAATGTACAAACGGAGTTTTGAACTTATCACCCGTCAGGGCTAGTTCCGACTTCTGATAAGGAACAAAAGTTGCGCGCGCCTTTTCTACATTTTCATTCACCAGCGTAGGATTCTCCCAGAAATTGGTCTGACCCTGCATGCAAACAAAAACGAATAGCGCACAAAAAAAGAAAGCTACTCTTCTCATAAAATTGTTAGTAATGGAGTTATTAATAATTAGGTAATAATTTATGGTTCCCATTTTATGGTCAACAAATATATATAAAATCAATTAAATAAAGCAATTTTAGCAACTCTATTCATTTTTTTGTTAAAATTATTACCTATCTTTGGTATCATTAAATCAAAATGTTAGAATTATGTTCTCAAAAGAAACTTACATTGCCCGCCGTACACAACTCAAAAAAACCATCGGATCGGGGCTGTTATTATTCTTGGGTAACGAAGAATGCGGCGTAAACTACGCAGATAACACGTATCCTTTCCGACAAGATTCAACTTTCCTTTACTATTTTGGCTTATCCTATGCCGGCTTGTCGGCTGTAATCGATATCGACAACAACAAAGAGATTATTTTTGGCGACGAGCTCACCATCGATTCCATCGTATGGATGGGTCAGCAGCCCACGCTGAGCGAAAAATGCGAAAGGGTAGGCATCACCCATATGCTACCGTCAAATGCAACGGAAATATACTTGAAGGATGCCATTCAGAAAGGGCAGAAAATTCATTACCTGCCTCCTTACCGTCCCGAACATCAGCTGAAACTCTTTGCCTGGACCGGCGAACATCCGGCCGTTCAGCAAGCTTCTCTTCCGTTTATCATGGCCGTGATCAACCAACGTAATTACAAGAGCGAAGAAGAGGTTGCCGAAATAGAAAAGGCTTGTATCGTTACAGCCGATATGCATCTTACAGCCATGCGCACGGTTCGTCCGGGTATACTGGAAAGCGAAGTGGCTGCAGCCGTAGCCGAGGTTGCGCTTGCGGCCAACTATCAGCTATCCTTCCCCATCATAGCCACCATCAACGGACAGACGCTGCACAATCATCATCATGGAAATAAGATTAAGAGTGGCGACCTGTTCCTGCTGGATGCCGGAGCGGAAACAGAAATGGGTTATGCAGGGGATATGACATCCACCATTCCTGCAGATGCCACCTATACTACCCGTCAGAAGGAAATTTACGATATCGTGATTGCCTCTCATGAAGCTTCTATCAAAGAACTTCGTCCGGGGGTTACCTTCGAATCGGTTTACGACACCTCTGCCAAAGTAATTGTGGAAGGCCTCAAGTCGCTGGGCTTTATGCGCGGAGATGCCGCCGAAGCTGTAAAAGCCGGAGCACATGCTCTTTTCTATCCGCATGGATTGGGACATATGATGGGACTTGATGTACACGATATGGAAAATCTGGGTGAGATTTATGTTGGACATAACGGCCAACCCAAAAGCACACAGTTTGGAAGAAAGTCATTGCGACTGGGCAGAATGCTTGAACCGGGCTTTGTACACACCATCGAGCCGGGTATCTATTTTATTCCCGAACTGATTGATCTTTGGAGAAGCGAACGTAAATTCGAAGAGTTTATCAACTACGAAAAGGTGGTAACCTACAAAGATTTCGGTGGTATACGTAACGAAGCCGATTACCTGATTACACCCACCGGATCACGATTGTTGGGAAAACAACTTCCACGTATTACGGAAGAGATCGAGGCGTTGCGGTAAAGATGATAAAGAAGCTGATATAACCATTTGAGCCTTGGTAATTGATGTAATCGTTGAATACAACACCAAATAGGTTCACTTGGCGTTCTTTGGATTCTTACCATAAAAGAACACCCTAAGTAAACATCATTCCCATATTAAGAGAAAATTAGAATAAAAAGAGAAGGAAGTTTCACTATCAGTGGATACTTCCTTCTCTTTTTATTCTATTCTTTATAGTTTGTGTAGGTAACTTACGATCGGCAGCCTTTACAGATTATCTTCTACACTAGATGCTGGTATTCTGTGTTTGCAAAACAGAGATTGAATAGTCCGTTACAACCCCCATTTCTTGAGGTGCAATTCCGACTCCATCTTATCTTCCACCGCATCGGGTAATTGATGAAAGAAATCAATGCCGGTCAGCTTCTCAGCCTCATCAATCGGCATGGCATACTTTTTCAAATCACTGTCTTCGTAATTCCGGTTCTCAAGAACAAACGCCACACCTTCCAGCGTAGTTCCGGTAGAGTACATTAGCACTTTAAAAAACGCCTCCGGAATTCCGATACCGGTATCCCCTATCCACTTCATCTTTTTACTGATAACCGGCCCGGTCACCACCCAAACCGACTTGTGTTTCTT
>NZ_JBFWMI010000158.1:0-4319 GCF_050251695.1 Macellibacteroides sp. | reverse complement strand
ACAAATGATTAACAAAAATCGATACGATGAAAAAGTTTTACACAATGGAAAATTTTCTGAAAAGCGGGTACTACAACATACCCCGTTTGATTTTAGACAGCGAGCGAAGCAGCTGCGAGAAGACAGCCCTCAGAGCCAGAATCTTGCGCTACTTTTACGAAAAGGTCTATTTTGCAAAGGGCGAGGTAGTGTTCAACGGCAGAAAATACCTTTGTTTCAGAGGAGAATTTATAGCCAGCCAAAGAGAACTGGCCGAATATTTCAACCTGGATCGCCAACAGTGGACACGCATCATGACCGATTTCCAAAGTGAAAGCATACTGAAAATCGAACGCGTGAGAGGAGGATCCCGCTTCTCCATAGTGGGGTACGACTGCATTGTGGGTAAGAAAAGTGCCCAGTACAAGCAGGCTAACGGTGGCGATAAAGCAGCAGAAGAGGCAGCTCCCAAAGCCAAGAAGGCGAAACTGGGAGTCTCGGTAGAGAACTACTACCCCGAGCATCATGTAAAGGGTTGCTACATTCCAAAGCTGGAAATTGATTTAAGTAAAATACCTGAATTTCAGGAAAAAAACACGGATAAGTAATTGCGAAAAAAACCATCTTCCGATGGATACTCTGCAGGTTGAATATCGGAAGGTAAATGTAAATAAAACAAAAACAGGAAAAAACGAAAGGCAGGGAGGCGCGACCAGGCAATTTGTTACTACTGAAACAAAACAGAATTAGTATGAAAACAGAAAATATTGGATTCAAAAACGAACTAAGTTTCGTATGCGCTCTCCTTACCGGAGTAGCCGAAAGCAGTCAGGTTTATCCCCGCGTTACAGCAGAAATGCTTACAAGCCGCGAACTGGCTTTGATCTACAAAGGGATTATCGAGCTTTTCAACAAAGGAAAAGCCATGGACTACACCCTGTTGGAGCACGAGATGCGTGCCCTGGACCACGAGCTATATGCCGAGATGAACGGACTAAATTACGTGGGAGACGGACTTCTTTCTGTGGTTGATGATGTTCACGTTACCACCTATGCCGACCTGATTGTGGAAGAGTATCAGCGTAACAGCCTGCGTCTGCTGGCCATGGAGATTTCAGGCAAGTGTGGAAGTAGAGACATACCGGTAGAGCAAATCCTACAGTTGGCAAACAGTAAGCTGGAAGAGATTGCCGGCCTGGGTGTAAACAGCACCAGTACCCGACAGATCAGTGAAATCGGTCAGGAGGTGGTTGCCCGCCACACCCGATTGTTGGAAAACGGCGGTACTTCGGTGGGTTATTCCACCGGCCTTAAAGGAATGGACGATATTATGGGCGGCTTTATGAGGGGCGAGGTTACCATTGCCTCGGCGCTTACCTCCCACGGCAAAACGGCTATTTCTCTTTTCATGGCGGTTCAGATTGCACTTAAAAAAATACCGGTTTATATCATCTCGTTGGAGATGAGCATGGAACAGCTATACGGTCGTATCCTGATGTCCATGTCGGACATTTCGCCGGAGAACCTGCGTATGCACGGACTCACCGAAACAGAGATTGCCGTGGCCAAAAGCCTGAACGAAGATACGCTGCGGAAACTTCCCATCTACATCGATTACATTGCAGCAGCACGCCCCGAGGATATCCGCGCCAAAGTAAAGCTGGCTCGCAAGCGCAAACAATGTGACTTCCTGATTCTGGACTATATCAACCAGTTGGATACGGGCCATGCTCAAGGCGAGAACCTGGCTACTTCGTTGGGCCACGCCATGAAGCGCATCAAGGATCTGGCAGTAGAGGAAAACATCCCAGCCTTAGTTTTGGCACAGATGAACCGCGAGATTGAGAAGCGGAACGACAACTACAAGCACAAGCTGAGCGACCTGCGCGACTCCGGGGTACTGGAACAGGCGGCGGACGTGGTATTCTTTATCAACCGCCCCGAGCTGCAGGGCAATGGTAAAGGCGAAGATGGCGAATCCATGGTGGGCATTGGCAACATCAACATCCTGAAGAACCGTAACGGTGCCACCGGAACTACAAAATTCCGCTATAATAACCACATGACCCGCATCTCCGACTATTGAGAATCATGAACGACAACAGCAAAGAAGAGATAGCGAAGCTGAAGGAGGCCGTGAACATCGAAGATGTGATAGGTACCTACGTGGAGTTGGAGTACAAATTAGGAGGTAAGTGTTTAGGATTATGCCCTTTCCACGACGACTCCACCCCCTCCATGCACGTACACACCGGAAAGCAGATCTTTAAATGTTTTGCCTGCAACGAAGGCGGTGATGTGATCGCCTTTATCAGCAAAATAAAATCGTGCACCTTTGCCGAGGCTGTTAATCTGTTGCGCCAGGAATGGTGCAACGGATCAACCCCTCCGCAACAACACATCGAACGAAGGGAAAAAGCCAAGGCGCAGAAGCCACCTGCAACACCAGCGCAGCTTGCCGCCATGGAAACCGAAAACGTAAAGTTCATGCGGTCGATGTATGGACACCATCCCGCCCTGGCCCGTATACATGAGGTAAAGTTGGACGACCACAGCTGGATGGATGGCAACAAATACCACCCCGACTGCGATGGCATTACCCAGACCTATGTGGACTTCGAGGTTGGTCAGGCAAAAAGTACGGTGCCCGGCGCATTTAAAGCCATGAGGGGACGGATTGTATTCCCCATCCGCGACGAAAACAACCGGCTGGTTGCCTTTGCAGGGCGCACCACCCAGACCATCACGGACGAAAACAGGAGTTACACCCCTAAGTACGTAAACAGCCAGACAAGCGACTTATACAACAAAAGCCGCACCCTGTACGGCTTGCATCTGGCGGGGGAGCCCATACGTACCGAGACCTTTGCCTTCCTGACCGAAGGCTACAAAGACACCCTGGCCATGGTGGCAGCAGGATTTAAGAACACCGTTGCCCAGTGCGGCGCCGCATTTACCGACGATCATGCCGAACTGCTGAAGCGTTACACCAAACGCGTAGCCGTACTGATGGATGCCGACGACCGCGGTCGCGAGATAGCAGCCGCAGCCATCGCCGTACTCCATCGCCACGGCATGCAGACCAGCGAGTTACTTCTCCCACCCGGCGAAGACCCCGACTCCCTCTTCCGCCGCCTGGGAAAACAAGCCTTCCGCACCATCGTTGCAGAATCCCAACTTACCGGGCACCTGCAAGCGATTAAGGAAAGCACCGGAATGGATTTGGCAAATATGTGTACGGAAGGAAGCGGTAACAGCGAATTAATCCGGATGAACGGAGAGGAAATGACCGATCCGCTTTATGATCCGGAGGCAAATGGCGCAAATGGAAACAACGAACTGAGTTTAATGCAAAGCGATCGCCCCCGACTGATGGCCCGGGAGCAGGAACTGCAACACCAAATGCGAAAGCTGGGAAGCAAACGTTTCCTTTTCGGTCAGGGACCAGAGCGAATGCAAATCAACACAGAGTTGATGAAGCTCCGCTCCCAACTCTCCGAAGTAAGCAAACAACTAAACAGACCCGTAGTCTGGTATAAATAAAAAAGGCACCGGTCGGGTAAAATCTAACAATGTCAGAAATTACAACACCCCGACCGGTCGCCTTAAATACAAATATTATTTCTATAAAATGAATTTATATTATATATAGTTCCCTTTAGATTCGTTCTTAAATATCAATAAACAATATGAAAAAAATAATTAATATACAGAATCCATATTTAGAGTTATTAAACACACAGTTAATATCCAACTAAAATAAATCTTTATTATTTAACAAAATGAATGAAACAATTTTTGATCTTTCAAAAAACAAATTACTTTTGTAAATAAATTTGAGAATTATCTCAATAAAACAATAATGATGAGTAAAGAATACAACTTCGACAATCAAGAAGAAACATCTAAAGCGTTATGTCCAGCTTTAAACTATTATAGAAATTCAGTATATAAAACTAAGGAAATGAATTTATTTCCTGAAGAAAAGGTGGAGGTAGAAGATAATGACATTAGAGTTGTAGAATTATTTGCAGGAGTTGGAGGATTCCGGATTGGTTTAGAACGTGCTAATTCACATTTTAAGACTGTATGGAGCAATCAATGGGAGCCTTCAACTAAACGTCAAGATGCTTCGATTATATACTGTCATCGATTTGGACTTGAAGGTCATAGCAACGATGATATTAACATTGTGAGGACAGAGGACATTCCGGACTGTAACATGCTTGTCGGAGGTTTCCCTTGTCAAGATTATTCTGTTGCCACTACTTTAAAAAACTCAAAAGGCATTGAAGGGAAAAAAGGGGTTCTATGGTGGGAGATATATAGAATTCTTAGTG
>NZ_JBFWMI010000157.1:0-4369 GCF_050251695.1 Macellibacteroides sp. | reverse complement strand
AAATTATATCTTTGCATAAAATAACAAAATGGATCTAATATTTGAACTAGGCGTTACTTCCGATATAGACGAACTGGAATTACTATACAATAACCTGAACGATTACTTATCAATGCACACCAATTATCCTGGATGGATTAAAGGTATATATCCTACGCGAAAGAATGCGACAGAAGGAATAAGTAGTAAGACTCTGTTCGTGGCTCGTTCTGGAGGTAAAATTGCGGGATCTATAATTCTTAATCATCAACCTGAAGAAGCATACGATGATGCTGATTGGCTGGTTGAAACTACCTACGATAATATTTACGTGATACGTACATTCGTAATACATCCCAATTTTATGGGAAAAGGAATAGGGAACGCATTACTCAACTACAGTATTGAATTTGCTAAAAACTCAGGCATAAAAACTATTCGACTAGATGTTTATGAAAAGAATATCCCTGCAATAAAGTTATACGAAAAAAACGGATTCATATACACTGGCACTGTCGACCTAGGACTTGGAAATTATGGATTGAAATGGTTCAGATTATATGAGAAAATAATCTGAACCATTCTAATATCAAAAACAGCTAATATCTTTCTAATAAGACACCTTATCGTCCTTAGAAGCCCATGCCTGAAAAGCCTTTATTGCCTCATTTCTAAGAAGAGATTCGGAAGGTAATTTCCTATCCGAAGGTTTCAACGCAATTTCTTCATATATAAACGAATCATCGAAAGCGATATCCTTTGCATCTTCTTTAGTGTTGGCATAATAAATCTTATCCAATCTGGCCCAATAGATAGCACCGAGACACATGGGGCAAGGTTCGCACGAAGTATAAATTTCGCAACCGCTTAAATTAAATGTTCCCAACTTTGCTGATGCATTACGAATAGCGCTTACTTCTGCATGAGCCGTTGGATCACAGGAGGCTGTAACCCGGTTTACTCCAGTAGCAATAATTTCATTATCTTTTACAATAACCGCACCAAAAGGACCTCCTCCATTCTTTACATTGTCGACCGACAGGGCGATGGCCCTTCTCATAAATTCTTCTTTCATTCAAATTCAGATTATTACGTTTAATCTATTTAATACATAAACGAGCTGCAAATATAGATGCAACTCCCCATTAATACAAAAAATCCGATTCTCACGAACCGGATTTTTTTATTTAAACCTAAACTTTAAAACTTTAATCAATAAATAAAATGATTAATTGTCTCAATAAATTTTCTCAAAAATAAAAATTAACAATCACTACAAAGGTAACAATCTACCTATGACTATAAAATTATTATTATATGTTCTGCAACACAGAAATGAATACAATTGGATGTTAAAAGCCAAATGGAGAGCTATTTTGAGTCGGCGACTCTTCTTCTCTACATTTGATAAAAATATAATTCTCGCCTGTCATTAGCACATCTTCATCTGGAATCCTGCTTTTTATCAGTTTAATATTGACTTTATCTTCCGGATAAATCAACGCACGGTTTTCCCGTGTTGCCTTACCGGATAGATGCCAGAGAGCTTTTATCTTAACGCCATCGAGCAGATTAAATAAAGATGATTGCACATTGGATGCCGATAATTTTCCCCTTGCAAATTTAAGGTTTCCCGATAATGGCTCTTTTATATCTAATATATCAGGAATAGCAGGTTTCTCCTCATTCTCAGATACAAACAAACGCAATAAAGAATCAGCTTCATTTCTAGCAACTGCAGAACCTGTTGGGAATACAAGCGAAATATATTTGTTCCCGGAAACCCGCTGCAGCTGATATGTCGATAAACAATCTATACACCCCAGCGTGTCAGCACGCATACATTTAAAAACATGCAGAGAATATATTCCAAAGGCATCCTCGGGAGAAGGTAATTCATATATTTCCAGCATATACTCCTCTCCTTTGTAAATCAAATCCCTTGCAGTAAGTTTATACACACCATATTCAAGATAAAGATCAGCACCACCATTCATGTATCCGTACAATCCTTCACCTGTAAAAACTCGCTCTCTTTTTACCTCAACATCTTTTATCTGTTGCGCATATATAAACAACGGGATCAAGAAAAAAGCTATCAGACAACCTATTTTCTCTTTCATTTTCTATACATTAAATTCTGTAAGTGAAATATTATTCCGGTCGGCAATCCCTAGTTTAAGCTCTTCAGCCAGATGCATAAATCGAATAGCCTCAGGTTTATCTTTTACTTGAATCCCCTCCTCAATTCGTTTGGCTATAACAATATCATGACCGATGCGGTCGACCGCCACCGGATCAGATCCAACCAGCAACGTATTATAATTACACATAAACTGGGGATTAGCTGACGGACCTCCATCAAAACAACCAATAAGGCCATCAACTATATTAAGCACAACCTTATCACGTAAAGGAGAAAATGCACACGCATAAGCACAGGTTTCATGCCACAATTGCTGATGAAGTCTCCCTGTGTTTGTAATTGCGCCAAAGGCAAGATTCTTCAGACACAACGTTACAGCACTACCAGCGTTTTTCAATACAGGTACATTAATAATTTTGGTAACATCTTCAGTACAAATTTTTGTAAAGTATGAATTCTTTCCTCCATTCACCATATAAGGCATTGTATATGCATCGTATTCACCTTCAACATCTGCAAAGAAATAGCACTTTTTATCAATACGGTCCTCACTATAGAACTTACCTTCCTTATTGATAAAACCTCCCTGCGCATCCTGACATTCAGTACCCTTGATTTTAATTCCGGGATAATTATCTTCAGTATAACCAGTCTCATGCAACTGCATTTCCCTTCTATCCCAAATCATCATATTAGATCTGTGTATACCCGCCTCTTCCAATTGCTTTACAATCGAACGCGTAACAGCATGGGAGGTAGTTAATAATTTCCCGGCAACAGGATTAACCTTAATACCAATCACATCATCCGGTCCTACAAATTGAAGCCAGGCTTTGGAAAGATCATGTTCTCCTGTAAGTTCCAACATGCAACGCTTCAGCATCTCATATGCTGCCTCTTCAGAAGGCTTACCATCCACCACAGCATTTGCATTATTTACCTTTACAACCCTGCCAGGATATTTTCCAGGCATCGATAAGGTGGTTCTGGGAACAGCCATTGCCTCTGCAATGTTTGTTTTGGGCTTGACTGAATCGGCAGTATAAACCGGAGCCGATTTAATAACAGGACTTAAAGCTGCGCCCAATCCTGTTGCGGCAATGGATTTAAAAAAATTACGTCGTTGCATAGTAGTCTAAATTTAAATTAAAACTAATTCACTTTATATAAATCTAAAGTCCAAGCTAATACAACCACAAAAGCCAAAGCCAAAACCACAAAAGCAACTATCAGTACACCTGCATATAAATACATCAAAACGGTACGCTTTACGGTAGTAGACAATTTAGTATTAAATAGCTGGCTGTATATCCAAACTGAAAAAATAAAATCAAGCCACCAGGGAGTTCCTTTACTTGCATCACCAGTAAATGGGAGCATAATCATAGAAACAATTAACAATTGGGATGCAGCATACGTTCTAACAAAAAAAAGCTCAACCAAATTGTAATGAACTTTATTTACCCTTTTACGGAAAGCCCACTGTGTTGCCAATGCTAAAAAAGGAAGTGTACATACAATTTCAAGTGCTTTATTGCTGGAAAAAAGTGTTTTTATAACACCATAAACCGATTGGATAAACGGAGAATCTGTAACCCATTTCAATAAATTCCGATCTCCCCACTCCAGTTCCAATTCTTTAGCCACCGATATCGGAGCTTCCTTAAGTGATGCCGGATCAATCGCTTGCACCATTAACATATAGATGGCTCCCAACACAAACAACATCTGAAGCGGACGAAAATAAAGTACACGCCTGCCTCCAATGTAATCCCTCACCATATATCCCGGCCTGATAAAAAGCTCTTTGATAGAAAAGAAGAAACCTTGATCGATATTGGTCAATCCTCCAAAAAAATTCTTGATAACAGATTTATAGGTAAACTTCTCTGTGTGGCAACTTTGGCCACAGTTATTACAAAACAATCCTTCATAAACTACGCTGCAATTAGCACATACGTGTACATCTTTATTAGTATATACTGGCAGAATCTTCCCTTTTTGGTTTTTTCTGCTATGCAAACGCACATAAGCCTTTGTTCGATGGATATCCATAAGTGAGCAAACATAAGTATTTAAGAGAAAACAAAAGTAAATAAATAATTTATATTACAAACAAAATGAGGGTGTGTCAAAATAGGCACACCCTCGTTTTATGCACAAAGGTCGAACTTTCCCAAGCTCGGCCTTTGCTATTTCCTAGAGTTTTTGTAACTTTAGGTTTTCAAAATTCATATGACAAAG
>NZ_JBFWMI010000156.1:0-4392 GCF_050251695.1 Macellibacteroides sp. | reverse complement strand
TTTCCTATAATGGAAGTGATCCCCGGAGTTCCGAATTTCCGGCTGTTGATTTCCATTAGCTCTTTCCCTTCTTCTCTTTGCTCGAAGGCTATTATCTTCAGATGAGGAAATTGCATTTTAGCTTCAATGGAAACGGAGCCAGTGCAAAAGCCGATATCCCAGAAAACATGTCGGTGGCGGAGGTTAAGCATACTTAATGTAAGTAATCTGACGGGCATTTTCGTAATCATTTTTTTACGTCCGTTCAGTAAATGAAAGTCTTCTTCATTAATCCCGAAGGGGCGTGAGCGCAACCCGGTTCGTTCCATGATGAGGCAATTGGGGAAACGAAAAGTCTCGTTTATCAATTCATCTACAGAAAAAGTCCGGATGCTTTCGGTATTGTTACCAAGAAGTTCTCCAACGGTTATCTTATAATTGGTGTAGCCGTAGTGTAGCATGCGGACAGCGATTGCTGCAGGTGTTTTCTCCCGGTCGGTTAGTATTCCTATTTTCCCATTACCTTCAATCAATGCCTCATCTAAAGCATCCCATGGACGCCCTGTTAGCGAAACGATTTGCATGTCGTGATAAGGTAAAACCATACGGTGGGCCAACATCTGAAGCGAATTGAATGCCGGAAAAAGAACAATGTCTGCGTCTGGTAATTTGTTCTGTATTGTATTGGCAAAACCATAGAATAAAGGGTCGCCGGAAGCGAAGACCACAATTTCCGGATGTTCCAAATATTGTTGAAATACATGTTCCAACGGTACAGTAATATCTATCCATTGAGTATGAGCAGGAAGAAATCCCTCTACTATCCCGTGGTGACGAATTCCTCCGGAGAATACTTTTCCCGAACGGATTACAGAAAGGACTTCGTCCGTAAACTGCGGACTTGGATTGTCGTTGATTCCTATTATATAAAACTTCATAGATTATACGTCCCTCCCCGGACGCAGTTGTTCTGCATCGTTATAACTGAGAATAGCATTAACCAATGTGGCGGCCAGATTGCTCCCCCCTTTTCGCCCTTCTACGATGATTTTGGGTATTTCGTGAAATGGTTTTATCCTATGTTTGGATTCTTCTACGTTGACAAAGCCTACCGGCGCTGCGATGACTCCTATAGGGGCGGCTTTGTTTTTCCTGATAAGATCGCATAATTCCATCAGGGCGGTAGGGGCATTTCCAAATACAAAGAGCGCATCCGGATGTTCGGTTACGGCAAGTCTGATACCTGCTTGGGTGCGGGTAATCCCTTTTTCGGCAGCAATTGGTGCGATCCGCTGGTCGGACAAATAGCATTTTACTTCAATACCCATCCGTTGTATGGCTGTCTTGCGTATACCGGCTGCTGCCATGGTAACATCAGTAACAATGGTGACAGATTTACCAGCGTTCAGCTTCTTATATAGCAAGGCAACTGCACCGGGATCAGTATAAAGAAGTTGCTCCATTTCAAAATCGGCAGTGGTATGGATGGCATGAAGCAAGGCCCATTTGTGATCCAAAGGGATATTTTTGTTTTGCAATTCTTTTTCGATTGTCTGGAAACTGCGAATCATGATTTCTTGTCCGATGCCAGCCTCGATTGGAGTTTTGTCACGGAAATATCCCCGAGGAGTAACCATCTTGCCGTCAAATGATTTGGTTTGAGAATTGCCAATTATGACAACGGTAAACATATCCACTTGTTCCGGATTAAAGGATTCCAGTGTGGTTGTACATATTTCCTGGTCTTCTCTGCCAGCCTGACGGACAAATCCGACCGGTGTTAATGGGGATCGGTCTTGCAGAAATAGCTCTTTGAGCCGGTGCAGTTGCCAATACCTTCCTTCGCTTCGCGGATTGTAAACGGCTGTTACAAAGTCGGCCGTAGCTGCTGCCACTATTCTTTTTTCAATCTTTTCCCAAGGAGTCATCAGATCCGAAAGTGAGATGATGCAGAAATCGTGACCTATGGGAGCTCCTAGTATGGCTGCAGCTTTCTGAAAGGCACTTATTCCGGGCAGCACTTCCACCGAAATGTTGCTTTTGCGTTCTTCTTTCATTTCAAAAATCAGAGGAGCCATCCCGTAAATACCTGCATCACCGGAACTTATCACGCAAACTGATTTTCCTTCTTCTGCATAATTGAAGGCCTCTTCAGCTCTTGCTTTTTCCCGTTTCATTCCTGTATCAACACAGTGAGTCCCGGGAGTGATAAGTGTGGAAATAAACTGAAAGTAATATTTATATCCTACAACAACTTCCGCACTGCTAATGGCTGTTCGGACTGCAGGGGTAATATCTTGCATATCTCCCGGTCCGATTCCGGCGACGACTATTTTTCCTTGTTTCATTTGGATTGTTTCTTCTTATTCATACAAACGTATGGATTATTTATTTAATTTTTTTTGTTTTCGCAGATTCAATCTTCTTATTTTACGTATTACATATCTTGTTCCAAGTACGACTCCGGATACCGAAACAACGGTTCCTCCTAACATAAGTATCCATAGAACGGTTAACCGGAGTAGTGGCCGGGTAACCAGAAATTGGAAGGTAAGACCGTGCATTCCTTTATATAACCAGAAGTCCCACCGTTTGCGGTTATTGAAATATCTGTATTGTCCGTTTTTGGGATTTACATAGTAGCAGCTATTGTCTGCGTCTGCTATCTCTAATTTGTAAACCGGTAATGGAAGATGGCCTGATTTTGCAAGGTAGTAGTTATCGTATTCTTTTAAGAAAGTTGTTTTTGTACTACCATTTCCATGGATACTTTCAATTGCCTTTGTTATCTCTTTCTCCTTAAGATTTAAGGGTAGGATTTTGTTAGAAGAGGCATCCAACGTTATTTTTTTACTTGTAGTTACAATATGATATAAAGGTTTGTCAAAGAATCGTCCCCATTCAATCTTCTTAACAGTACCGGAAAGCTGACTTATCACTTCTCTATAGTCCAATGTATACAGTTCCGGACGAATTCCGTCTCCTTCCAGTATCTTTTCAATTGGGTAATGCTCTTTTTTCTTGATTATCCAATTGGGAGTTTCCGTTACCGACATCATACCGCTGAATATCCAGGTCAGGACAAACAGTCCGAATATAAGTCCCGTTATATGATGTAGCCAATACCATCGTTTTTTATAAGGAGATTTGAAACTACATTTGTTTTTCCGGCATTGTATGTATGCATGAATACCAACGTACAACCCGGCCAAAGTCATTATAATACCCAATACGGATAAAAAAATAATTGACTTTGTCCAAAGAGCCTGATCTTGCCGCAGGCTGGTGAAATATACCCAATGAGGAATCGCCCCCATCCAGGACCAGAAACGTTCTTTTTGTGTCGTGTACTGCAATACTTCTCCTGTTCGTGAAGAGATGTATAATTCATGTTTTTCGTTATCCGAAAAGTAAAATTTTATAAACGGAAGTTCTTTTTTAAGTTCTTCAAACGGGGTCCATTGATCAAGTTTGTGCAATGTGTCAATCCTGTTGATTGAGGAGCTGTTCCATTTTTGAGCCATCTGATAGATTCTTTCAAGGCTAATTTCCTGCAACTGCTCAGTTGAATCGGCAGGCAAGAGATAAACTTGTTTGTTGGTTTGAATCCGGAATACAGTCTGATTTAAAAATCGACTTACTTCAATGTTATTAATTTTCTCGTCCGATGGAATGCGGCCTGCTATTGTTTCAATGGGTGGGAGAAGAGAATCCAGTATTTCTGTCTTTTGCAACTTTTCTTTATCCCATACCTTTGGGAAGGTATGATACATCATAACCAACCCTGAAAGAAACCACATTAGAAACAGGATACTGAGTAAAGTTCCCAGCATCCTGTGAATTGTATATATGAATCGGGTTATGATCTGTCTAATTCCCTTCATTTGCATATCGTTTCTTTTTATCAAGAATCTTTACCATTTTGTAATTGCAGGCGAAACGTGCATGTTCAATAAATAGATCTTGAATCATGGGAATTTCTCCCAATCCTCTTAAATTGGTATTTACCCTGAATCCCTCTTTTTCGAGTGCACTTTTCCATTCGGTATCAATATCATTAACGGCATGGTCGCCGGCAACAAACATAAAAGGAACCAGTGTAACTTGGTTATTCTGATCAGATTTTAGCCGACGTAATACCGTTTCAAACGAAGGATAACCCTCTATTGTGCCTATATGCATCTGACTGAATCCTTTATCTTTCAACATATAGTCTAACATGGCATAGCAGGCTGTTGCCGGAGTATATGTGCCGTGACCAACAAACAGTGTAGAATTATTTCCTGTATATTCTGCACTAAGAACATCTACCACTTTTTCGTAATCCTCCACTGTGTACAGAAGTGGATTTCCAATACGGATATCTTTGAATTGCGGTTCCATGTTTTCGATTTCACGACGCAACGCTTCCAT
>NZ_JBFWMI010000155.1:0-4419 GCF_050251695.1 Macellibacteroides sp. | reverse complement strand
ATGCTTTTGCTGGGTACCACTTTTTACACCAATTCAGTTGGAATCGGTTCACTTATCTGTATGTTGGTCTACACCGCCGGCTTTGCCATGTCGTGGGGACCTGTTTGTTGGGTTTTGTTGGCCGAAATATTCCCCAATTCGATCCGTTCTACAGTTATGAGTATTGCAGTAGCCGGACAGTGGGTGGCTAATTTCCTGGTATCGTGGACCTTCCCGATGTTGGATAAAAATCAGTATCTGACAGATAATTTCAATCACGGTGTGTCTTATTGGATATATGGAGTGATGGGGCTGTTGGCCGCATTCTTTATCTGGAAGATGGTTCCGGAAACGAAAGGGAAAACCCTGGAGGAGATGGAGAAATACTGGAAGCGATAATAGTTTAAGGAAGAGGATGACTTTGATGGGTTATCCTCTTTTTTTTTGGAAATTAATCAGTAATTTTGTAGTCATAATTAAAGCGTGAGGTGTAATATGATACTTCTTAAACGAATGCTTATCTGGCTTAGAAACCTGTTTATTTCTCTTTTTGTTTTTAGCTTGCTTTGGGTGGTGGCAGGAAAGGTTATTCCTGTATATTACACTCCACTTATGTTTATACGCCTGTACGAACAGTTTCAGGATGGCAAACCGCTTAAATTAAAGCATACCTGGGTACCCATGTCTAAGATTGCCCAGCCGATGGTTCAGGCCGTAATTTCATCCGAGGATAATCTTTTTATGGAACACAGGGGTTTTGACATCGAACAGATCAAGAAGGCAAAAAATGAGGCCGATCGGGGTAAGCGTGTACGCGGAGCCAGCACCATTACTCAGCAGACTGCTAAAAATGTTTTTCTGTGGCCCGGGAAAAGCTATATCCGTAAAGGTATTGAAGCTTACTTTACCGTGTTGATTGAGTGGGTGTGGGGTAAAGAAAGAATAATGGAGGTATATCTCAATTCCATCGAAATGGGAGAGGGGATATACGGTGTGGAGGCTGTGGCCCAGGAACACTTTAATAAACCGGCCTACAAACTTACCAAAAGACAGGCTGCCCTTATCGCGGCTACCTTGCCTAACCCCCGTAAATTCAACTCGGCCAAGCCTTCTCCTTATATGATTAAGCGCCAGGCTAAAATTCTTTCACTCATGGGTAAACTTATGAAGGTGGAGATGGGTTACAATGAGGGGAATTCGGATCAGGATTCCGGTGAAATTAAAAAAAGAAAAAAATGGAGAGCTTTAGTTACTACGACCTTGGCAGAATAGAATACGGAAAGGCCCTTGATTTGCAGACTAATAGTTTTGAATCGCTGATTGATGCGAAAAGAAAGGGACTTGAAGAGCAGAACTGTCTGTATTTCTGTGAACATAATCCGGTGCTGACTTTAGGTAAAAGCGGAAAGGAGACCAATTTACTGGTACCCGAGCTGTTGTTGAAGGAGAAAGGAGTTTCCTTGTTTCATATCGACCGTGGGGGGGATATTACCTATCATGGTCCGGGACAAATAACCGGTTATCCGGTTTTCGACCTGGATGGGTTTGGAATGGGACTGAAAGCCTATATACATACGTTGGAAGATATAGTGATTGAATTTCTTTTGCTTTACGGGGTTAAGGCTGAACGGTTGGACGGAGCTACCGGCGTGTGGCTGGACAGTAAAGTTCCTGGTGCTGCCCGTAAGATTTGTGCCATCGGGGTGAAAAGCAGCCATTTTGTTACTATGCACGGGTTCGCTCTAAATATCAATACCGATCTTACCTATTATTCGTTGATCAATCCCTGTGGGTTTGTAGACAAAGGGGTAACCTCTCTTGCCAAAGAGCTGGGGGCCGAACAAGATTTCGAATTGGCTAAAAGCCGGTTGCTTACCCTTTTCCAGCAGGCTTTCAGATGACTGATTTTGAGATTCATTTTGCTCCTTTGCAGGGGTATACAGATTGTGTATACCGGAAAGTTCATGCAGCTATATTTGGTGGCGTGGATACTTATTACACTCCTTTTCTGAGAGTGGAAAATGGGGGTGTCCGTTCCAAAGATTTACGTGATATCGTGCGTTCGGATAATGCTCCACATAATGTGATACCTCAGCTAATTGCTGCTAATCCGAATGAATTGTCTTATTTGACAGATCTGGTGGTAAAGGAGGGATACAACAGGGTGGATATCAATATGGGATGTCCTTTCCCCAAACAAACCCGACTGAAACGTGGCGCCCGGTTGTTGGCTTTTCCTGAGGATGCTGCCAGATTGCTTGCTTGTATAAAGGACTATCCGTCGGTTTCCTTTTCTGTAAAGCTACGCCATGGCTGGGATGATTGCTCACAATTTGAAGAGATTCTTGCTGTGTTGAATGATCTGCCTCTTACCCATGTAACGTTGCATCCGCGCTTGGGAATACAGCAGTATAAAGGGCAGACCGATAAGGATGTATTTGCCCGTTTTTATGGTTTATGCCGTATTCCTCTTTATTATAACGGTGATATAGTCTCGGTTGCAGAAATTAATGAGCTGAAAGAGTGCTTTCCCAATTTAGCCGGCGTGATGTTAGGTAGAGGGTTGTTGGCATATCCCTGGCTGGCATCGGAATGGAAACAGGGTGAAACCTTGCCGGTTAACGAACGACGTACAAGGCTGATTGACTTTCATGGACGGTTGCTGGATGCATACACCTCTCGCCTGGAAGGGGGTGAACATCAGTTGCTGTCCAAGATGCAGACTCTTTGGGATTATCTGTTGCCGGATGCCGATAAAAAATTAAGGAAGAAAATTCTTAAAAGTACCACATTGCAGCAGTACCTGCAAGCAGTGTCAGCTTTGTTCGCGACCTATTAACTTTGTGTTTTCTTCTTATAATAGTCGAAACGGAATAACACATCGTTTACATAATTATAGGTTTCCGAGCCACGGAGGTACCCGTGTTTGCACACGGAGTCGTTGTAATAGAACGGATCGCTTTTCTTTCGGATAAACTCATCTACATTTCCTTCCCATTTATTGGGATCCTTTCCATATTTTATGGCCAATCGCTGGGCGTCATACACATGACCTATACCGGCGTTGTAAGCGGCAAGGGTGAATTTTATCTTTTCTTTCTCGTCTGTTATTTCTGAAAATCCCTGGCGGAACCTACGGAAACACTCGATTCCGGTTTTAATACCGATTTCCGGATCTTTAAGCTCGTGTGATGCAACACCTAGTCCCCGGGCTGTATTTGGCATAATTCCCATCAAACCTTCGGCCCCGGCCCATGAAACAGAATGGGGATTGAAATGCGATTCCTGATAAGATATGGATGCCACCAACCTCCAATCTAAATCTACCTTCTTTGCGTATTTCTTAAAAAGAGGGTCGTAAGCAGATATCTGACCTTTTTTTACTTCCGATAATGAGACGATATCCGGTATTTTGCTAAGCTCAAAATAACGTTTGGTTATGGCTTTGAAGTTGTAATCCGAAGCTTTGTCGGTAGCCCAAGCGTTAATAGCTTCCGCTAAAAGGGGACTGTTTTTGCTAACTGCCCATGAAGACCTCTGCAAAAAGCTTATCTTCAGACTTATATTTATATTATTGTAATATGTCTTATTTAGTCTGGCTAGTTTATCGTCACTAACGGTGAAGGGAATTTCCCCTTTGGCCACCATTTCGATCAGGTCTTCGGAAGTTACGGTATCTTTCTCAATATCGGCTATGTGGATACCTCCGCCCAGCTCAACATTCAGGTTGGTAAGCCGTTCGTGGTATTTGGTGCCGTGTTTTACATAAACGGTTTTACCAATAAGCTGGGTAACATCCTTAACGAGGGTATCTCCTTTATTGGAACGTTGAACCAACACCTGAGTGGAGAGTTCCTCTCGTCCACAGAATATAACCTCTTGTCTGAGCGTATTGGTTACCGGTAATGGATAGGCAACCACATCGGCTTCACCGTTTAAGAGCATTTCACTTAATTTGGATATGTTTTGGGCTACTTTGATATTGAGCTTTAATCCTTGAGAATGCGCAAAATCGCGGATTAGATCGTACTCGTAACCCATGGGCTGCATTTTGTACTGAAAGTATGAAGTAGAACTGTATAAAGTAACGGCTGTAAGCTCTCCTTTTACTTTCAATTGAGGTAAATCCACCTGCAGGGATCCTTCCTTGTTATCTTCTTTTTTATTGCTGTAACAAGAGAAACATCCCAACAGGATGGAGCCGATCATTACAATCAGCGTTATCTTTTTACGAAACACGGTTTTGTCCGTCATTTCTGTCCTCCATGCAAATCAAGAATGAGATTTCTTTTCCAATAATACAACATTTTCCACGTGATGGGTGTGGGGGAACATATCAACAGGTTGTACCTTTTTTACTTCGTATTTAACGTCAAGAAGTCCGAGGTCCCTTGCCTGCGTAGCAGGATTACAGCTTACGTAGACAATTCGCCGGGGTTC
>NZ_JBFWMI010000154.1:0-4422 GCF_050251695.1 Macellibacteroides sp. | reverse complement strand
TTATTTCCAGAAAGGATTTTGTACAAGGTTCGGATTCTTGTCCATTTCGGATTGTGGAACGGGGAACCAGTAGTGTTTCTTTTCAAATACCCGGTTCTGATATACCTTACGTGTAAAGAAGGCCTTGGGGTCTTTATCGTCGTCGCTAACTTTTTCGCCCATGAAGTTCATTCCATAGAATGGTCCGTTCAGGAATTTCTCGCCTTGTTTCCAACGACGGATATCAAAGTAACGGATGATATTCTCGCAATTCATCTCTACACGACGTTCGCGATGGATGGCTTCTCGCATGTCTGCCTGATTTGCAGGGACTGGGATCATACCTGCACCAGATCCGTATTGAGGAATACCTGCTCTTTCGCGAATTAGATTGAGATATTTAAGGATATCTGGATTACCCGGGTTAGCCTCGTTTAATGCTTCGGCATAATTTAGGTATGCTTCACCCAAACGATACAGAATTCCGGGATAATAGGGGAATACACCGTTGCGGACTTCGTGATCCGGATGTATTGTTTTACGTAACAGATAGCCGTTTTGCGGTGCATCGTGAGTAGGACCTCCATCCCATTCGCCAATCATAAAGCGGGTTGTTCTATTTTCAGAACGGTACCATGCCCGGTTGTATAATACGGATATATAGAAGCGAGGCTCTCTGTGAGTATACATATTGTAGGTACCTGCAAGGGTTACTTTGCCGTCTCCCTGCGACTCGATCCATTTAGTGTTGCGTATCTCCGGAGCTGTAGAGAATCCCTTTTCTTTGTAACCTGAGGCTTCATTGATAATAGGGCTTCCATCGGTATTGTATCCTACGATAGGAGGCAATCCGTTTTCCATAAAGAAGGCATCAACCAACGACTGGGTAATTCCATATCCCCCGTTACCTGCACAACCTCTGGGTGTGGCATGTCTGTTGATCTCATTTATATTACAATCCGGACGGGCAAACAGTATTTCTTTGTTTCCTTCAGTGGTTTTCTTAAAGAACATATTCTGATAGGATTGGAAAGGATCAATACTTCCGTCGGCATTGTATTCGTAATACAGTCCGTGGCCTGCAGCATGGGCTGCATCTATTAACTCCTTGCAGGCATTGGCTGCCCTTACCCATTTCTGAGGATCGTAGGTGGTATTGAACAGTTCCACGCCTTTGTTGTTTACATGTCCTTTATAATCGGGGTTTCCATTTACAAGCGGACTTGCGGCAAAGAGTAACAGACGTGCACGTACAGCCAGACACATGATGGAGGTGGCACGGCCGAATTTTTTCTTATCGGAGTACGAAGCTGGCAGTTTCTTTGACAGGTCAAGCAATTCTTTGTCTATCCAGTTTACGATTTCATCGTACGGGGTTTGTCCGGCCATCAGCTCTTCGTTGCTACTTCCTCCGGAAAGAAGCTTGTCGGGGTTGAAAGGTACCGGTCCGTAAATCTCTACCAGTAATGTTTTATAGTAGGCAATCAGGAAACGGGCTTCATTCTTCATGTTTTCCACATCTGCTTCGGTTACCAGCTGGGCGGCATTGGGTTTAACATTTTCAATGAAAATAAGAGCAGTACGGATACGTTTAGGCAGCAAAGACCAGTAGCCGTGTCCGTCACCCGAATTAGGACTCCAGTTTCCGGTTTGTTTGGCAACGATGTTCCATCCGAATTTTTCCCAGCCAGTGGACGGAGCTACATCGTCTCCCAAGGGCCCTAATCCGTTTTGACCAAGACCGTATGCTCCACTCCAAAGAGGATCGGGTATACTGGAATAGCAACCTGCCAACCAGTCTTCTGTGCGGGTCTTGTCGTTAAATACCATTTCAAGCGTAAGCATATCGTCCGGTTGTTTATCCAGATAGTCCGAACAGGAACTAAATGCACCAAGTACTAAGGCTACGAATAAATATTTTATAAGTTTCATACGTTGTATACTTTTATCGATTTAAAAATTAACTTCTAATCCAAAGGATGCCGACTTCATGATGGGGTATCGTAGTCCGGTTGATGTATCCAACTCAGGATCCCACAATTTAAATCCTGAGAACTGAAGCAGGTTGGAGCCGGTTACAAATAGGCGGGCACTCTGGATAAAGGCTGGCAGTAACTTCTTTTTGGAGAAGTTATATCCTAACTCCACGTTCTTTAACCGAAGCATGCTCATATCTTGCAGCCACCAGGTTGACTCCTGGGTGTTATTGGCATTTCTGGAGCTTGATAGGCGTGGCCAGAAGGCGTTTTGATCGGGGTTGTCAACAGTCCAATGATCCTGATAGTTGGATAGTATATTACCCATGGAGCCATCTCCGCTTCCTGGTATAAAGTTACTTCCACCGATCAATCGATATGTTTTAGCATTACCCTGGAAGAAGAATCCGAAATCAAAGTTCTTGTATTGGAAGTTTAGTCCGAATCCATATACTATCTGCGGGTTCCAGGTTCCTCCGATAGCTGAACGGTCCAGGTCGTTGATAACACCGTCTTTGTTTACATCCTTGTACTTGATATCTCCCGGACGAACTTTGCTGAAGGTGTGTTCCGGAATACCCTCTATTAATTCACCATCAACAAAATCTGCATCAGTAAAGAGTCCTTCGTCCTGTAAACCAAAGATTTGACCGATAGGATAGCCTGTGCTTGACCGGTTTGTTCCTAAAACTCCTAACGGTTCGTCTTGTTCTATTATCTTATTCTTTGCGTAGGTGAAGGTTCCACGGGCGGAGATCAGAAAGTCTTTGCTTACTTGTTTATTGGCTGTGAGTGACAGATCAATCCCCTGATTGGTCACAATACCGAAATTCTGAAAAGGTGTTTGCACAAATCCAGCCGATCCGGGCATAGTCTGACGTTGCAGGAAGATATTCTCGCGACGGTCTTTAAAGTAATCTGCCTGTAATTCGATGGCATTCCAAAGTCCAAGTTCAAGTCCGATATTGGCCTTTTTTACGGTCTCCCAGGTAAGATTTGCTACACCTACGTTTCCTTCCCAACGTCCGGAACGATGGTAATCGTTATCAACACCCCAACGATAACCGTCTGTATCTCCAATTGTAGTTAAATAGGCAAAGCGATAATCACCCCGGTTTGCCCCAAGTTGGTCGTTACCCACCAGACCGTAAGAGCCTCTGAACTTGATTTTAGAGAAGGTCTCTTTGTAAGGCTTCATGAAAGGTTCTTCCGAAAGCAACCACCCAACAGCTACAGAGGGGAAGAATCCGTAACGACTTCCTTTGGCAAAGTTTTCGGATCCGTTGTATCCAAAGTTTAACTCGGCCACGTAGCGGCTGTCGTATGTATAAGAGGCACGTCCAGCGATACCTTGATTTCGGTAAGGCAGCTTGCTCCCATCTTCGTAATTACTGCGGTTAAAAAGGAACATCCCGTTTACTGTATGTTTTCCAAAGGTCCGATCATATGAAACGGTCCACTCCAGGTAGGTTCTCTTGTTTCCCCAATCAGATGAGTTGCTGTGGTTCAAAAAGTTTTGTCCGTAACTGTAGATAACCAGATTGAGTGAACCATCTTCGTTACGTCCTACGGCTGGATTGTAATAATCGGGCGATTTGCTTCTTGAAACACCATTCCCCTGAAAACGGTCGAAGGAGAAAATGGCTTTCGTCTTTAAACCTTCAGTAATAAAATTCAGGTTTTGTTCGATGGAGAACAATGATTCCAGCTTACTGTCGCTGAAGGTCTCGTACCCTCTTTGGGTTGCCAGAGCCCATGGATTGGCACGTTGAGGTACAACGGGTATTTCTCCGGATGAATATTGTTGAGGATGAACGAACGGAGGGGTGTCAAATGCTACGGAGAACAAGTTATCCACACTTTCCGGTGCACGACGGCGATCTTGAAGATAACCCCCAATATTTACACGAAAGACGGTTGTTTTGGTTACATCCACATCTACGTTAGAGCGCACATTATAGCGGTTTAACGATGAGCTTGAATTCCATTCTTGTCGTTTATCGCGAGAGATAATTCCTTTTTCGTTATAAAATGATCCAACTAATGAATATCTCAGAATCTCACTACCTCCGGATACGGTAAGGTTTGCACGGGTATTATGTCCATAGTCGTCTGTAATTGCGTCCACCCAGTTTACGTTGGGGAAAAGATCGGGATCTTCGCCGGTACGATACTTCAGAATTTGTTCTTCTGTGTATCGTTCGGGTTTGTTTTCGTCGCGTGCAATTTCGTTAAGCAAGCTCAGATAATCTGCAGACCCGATAAATTCAGGAAGCTTACCTAACTTGGTAATACCCTGATCGAGTCGAACACTCACTTTGGGTTTACCAATTTCGCCACGTTTAGTATTTATAATTACGACCCCATTTGCTCCACGTACTCCGTAAACAGCACTGGCAGATGCATCTTTTAATACCGAAAAAGACTCAATTTCCGATGGATCCAGATTATTGAGCGAACGTTCTAC
>NZ_JBFWMI010000153.1:0-4439 GCF_050251695.1 Macellibacteroides sp. | reverse complement strand
TATTATATGAAAGTAAAAATGATTACTTTATGATAGATATACGGTGAAATTGAAAATTAATACTCAACAAACCGGTTATTTCATGTATTTTAACCACGAATTATTCTTTTCGGCCTGATTATAAGCTATTTTTTGTAGACTTTTACATAATCTATTTTGAATGTATCGGGAGCTACGGCCTTTTTGAAACCTTCCAGTTTATCCCTTATTTCCATACTCAGGATTATATATTGATCTATTTTGGAAATCCCTTCGTTTACTTCAAAAAACTTAAGACCATCAATGTAAAAGGCATAATTTTTTTCGGTCCACTCAAACCCGAAGGTATGAAAGCCTTTATCCAGTCCTTTCAATCCGCTTTTAAGCGGTCCCACCGATTGCATTTCGGGCCCATAAGCCCAGTGTAAGGCATGCGATAAGGTATCCGGACCTAATTCGTTAAAGTATTCGAATATATCCATTTCAACACCGTATTCAGCCGGATCTGTTCCCTCCGATATTTTGGGCGACTGCATCCAAAATGCAGCCCAGGGACCT
The DNA here is from genome assembly GCF_050251695.1 of Macellibacteroides sp. NCBI lineage: Bacteria > Pseudomonadati > Bacteroidota > Bacteroidia > Bacteroidales > Porphyromonadaceae > Macellibacteroides > Macellibacteroides sp. The sequence continues at coordinate 3,902 of NZ_JBFWMI010000153.1, read as the reverse complement.
ACTGATTTCTGCAGCTCGGCACGGCACTCAAAATAACCGTAGGTAGTTTCAAACTTACCTTCCGAACCAATCATGGCTCCCAGTATGCTGTCGCCTTTAATGTCGTACATCAATAATAGATTGCCATTTTCCACTTTAACCATCGAAGAGTCGTTGTATCCGATCCTGCGGCTGCCCAGTCCGCGCAGGCTCCATTTGGTGGTATCCAGCTTTGTGCCGTCAAAGCTATCCATCCAAACCAGTTTATATCCATTATCTGTTGGTACAAAGGGAGTATGCGACAAGGCATTGTTATCAGGAAAAGAATTTCTTGGGTTTGGAGAGCAAGACCATCCTGCAATGAAAAGAATAAGAAGGATGGGAGTAAATCTGAATATTTTCATATGAATTGAGTGTAAGGATTAAACAAAGTGAACAATAAAAGTGAAGGGGGAGAGCTTGCTCTCCCCCTTGATATCCATATATTTAATTATAGCGGTTCGTATCCCACCATACACGAACATTTTGTCCGTCGCCCTTTCCCTGGTTAAGGGAACTTTCCTTTGAGTAATGATTCAGATTCCGTTCGTCATCGATATAACGGAACTTCTTGATAAACTCGCCAGATTTAATAAGCTCATTGTCGCTTTGAACCACCGGAGCAAGAGCCGGATAACCTGTTCTGCGGAATTCGGTCCACGCCTCTGTACCATTTGGATAGATGCCAATCCATTTCTGGGTGATGATTTGCTTCAGCTTGGTTTCAAAACTTGCTGCAGCATCCCATTTTACATCTCCGCCGTTAATATAAGCATCGTCGGCAGCTGTAGAATAGAGTGAGGCACTTACACCGGCGCGGGCTTCGTCAAATGAAGCACGGATACCTGCTATGTAATTTTCTTTAGCATCTCCGGCGCCTGCCCAGCCACGTAAGGCAGCTTCTGCTTTCAGCAAACAAACCTCTGCATAGTTCATGATTACCTGAGGTTTCACGATAGTACCTTGAGGAACGCTTCCTTCCTGTACAGACCCTTTGGCTTTCTGATTCCATTCGGGGTAAACATATAATCCCCAGATGCAGGAATTATTTACAGGTGCATATTCCGGTTTCGTTAATTCGGAAGCAGGTAATCCGTTGGGAACCCCACGGTATTGAACCTCAGAAGTTCCGTAGGCATATCCTTGAGTCTGACTGAACCAAAGGGGTAGTCTGGGGTCTTGTACAGAACTTTCAGTCAGCATGATATCGATCATTGTCTTACTGGTCCTGAATTCGTTCCAGAAACTGATGGTCCACAGGGAGTGACCTGCATTTGCTTCTGCATTCTTGATGGCGGCATTGTCGCTGTTGCTGCTCATCAGGTTCTCTTTCAATGCAGCTTCACCTTCGCTTTTTGCTTTGGCCGGATCAATGAATGATAAGCGTAAAGCATAACGTAAACGCAGCGAGTTGGCTAATTTCACCCATTTGGTTAGATCCCCTCCAAAAAGAATATCTTCGTTGCCGTACGAAAGCTGGTTCGCTTTATTGCTTTTCAAGGCAGTAGCAGCCTCAGTAAGCTCTTTAAAGATATCATAATAAATATCTTTCTGAGCATCGTATTTGGGTTCAATAATACCTTGTCCTGCTTCAAAATAGGGCACATCACCGAAGCAATCGGTAGTACGGGCAGCTCCCATGGCCGAAATAATACGCATTACCTGATACATATTATCGTATTCGGGGTGTTTGTCCAACATAGCCTGCACTTCATGCAGGTTCTTTGAAAGGTATACGTAGTATGAACGCCAAAAACCATCTTTCACCCAGCCATCTTTCCATTCATAACGGTCGGATGGGAAGTAAGAGGCTGTATTGGCGAAATACTGTGCATACAGATTGGTATGCAGATTGTCTCCCACCTGGTATTCCCATGAGCGGCAATTGAACCCATAGTCAATCATTTTAGGAAGAATCAGGCTCGGACTTACTTCGGTAGCAGCCAACGGGTTCCTGTTCATTTCTTCAAAATTACCCGTACAACCTGCTGTTAAACTGCCAATGAGGCAAATAACACTTAATTTTTTTATGGATAGTTTCATTGTTGTATCACGAATTAGAATTTAACATTTAGAGTAAAGCCATAGGAGCGAGTAGGAGGTAAAGAAGAATATTCAAATGCTTGTGCATAATCTTCGCGGGAGAATGAACCTTCCGGGTTTACAGGAGCATTTTTGAATATGTAAAACAGGTCTCTACCAACGGCTGATAATTTTACACTCTTGATCGGGAGATTTCTCAACCATGAAGCCGGAAGCGTATATCCCAAAGAAAGTTCACGTAGTTTAGCATAAGAGGCATCGTACAGGAATTCTTCTCCAATACCATAGGCACCGCCAATGGTTGCGTAGTAATCTTCCGCCTTAACCGCTTTTGTGTTTTCGGCACCGGTTGAGTTTAGAACACCATTTATAACCATACCTTCTGCTCCACGGCCTGCCAGGGTTTTAGCTGAAGTACCTGCAGTACATGCATACATATCGGTTGTAGAGATGAAGCTGCCTCCGGAACGAATGTCTACCAATGCATTGAATGATACATTCTTGTAGCGTAATGCAGTAGAGAATGATCCGGTCCAGTCCGGTGTCATGTTACCGATCACCTTGTCCGATTCCGAAATCGGCATTCCGTTGTCGCCAATAAGGATTCGTCCTTCTGCATTCCGTTTGTAAGCTTTGGATACGATGTCTCCAAAACGTCCGCCTTCGTCAACCACCACTTTTCCAACACGGGTTTCACCCAGCACAAAACGTTTCAAGGTAGGATCAAGTTCAACGCATTCCGTACGGTTCATACCCCAGTTCAGCGTGATATCCCAGTTCCAGTCTTTTGTCTGAATCGGCGTACCGGTAAGCATCACTTCGATACCCTTGCTGGCCATTTTACCGGCATTGATGCTTTTTAATTCGTAACCAGACGATCCGGGCATCGTAACATTCAGAATCTGATTCACCGTGTTTGAGTTATAGTAGGTAACATCAAATCCCAAACGACCGTTAAACATTCTCATTTCAACTCCACCTTCTGCAGATGTAGTCTCTTCCGGTTGCAGGTTATACAAAGGATAGGTAGAAGACGTGGTAGCATTCAAGATATTACCGTTTGTTTTACCCAGGGTATACACGTTGTACAAAACGTACGGATTGGTATCGTTACCAACCTTGGCCCACGAACCTCTCACTTTCAGGAATGAAATCTGTTCAGGCAGATCAACCATTTCCGAAACAATACCCGATAAACTTACCGACGGATAGAAATAAGACCAGTTGTTTGATGGCAAGGTAGACGACCAGTCGTTACGGGCTGTTACATCCAGATAAACCACACTCTTATAACCTACTGTAGCATTTCCCAATACGGAGTTGACACGTTGTTTTGAATAACCTTCAGATACGGTCTGATTTCTACCATTGGCCAATGCAACCAGGTAAGGGATATTAAATATACCAGACGAACCGGAAAGATTGTTCCATGTAAAATAAGTGGTTGCAGTTCCTACGTTGGCAATTACACTGAAATCATTGAATTGTTTGTCGAAGTTCAACATAAGGTCGGCATTGAACTCCTGGTTTGTAGCTTGTGTATTCCAGTACTGACTACCGTCTGCTGTTTGTGAAGACTGAACGTATGTATTGTAATTCTTGATCTGGTCGTTGTACCAGTCTACACCCACACGTCCGGTAAGTTTCAGAAAATCTGTGAACTTAGCGCTCATCTGTACTTTACCGATCAAACGGTTGCGGATATCGCGGTTTCCGTTGGCAGGTAATGTAAGTGCATAAGGGTTCAGATATTCATTGTTCGGTCCCGACCAGTTTACAATATGTCCGTCCGGACCAACCGGATTCTGCAGGTCTTGCAAACGGATGCTTCTCGGCATGTT
>NZ_JBFWMI010000152.1:0-4489 GCF_050251695.1 Macellibacteroides sp. | reverse complement strand
TGTTCGACTTTGTTTCGCCGGACGGAGTAATCAAAGATGTGGAACTGGGAGTTCCCGTTAAAGTAAATATAGAGAATGGCGTAGCCGCCATGGCCATCGCCTGGTTGAACGGCGCTACCGAAGAAGAATTAAAGGATGCCATGCACACCTTTCAGGGACCAAAGCGCCGATTCGATTTCCGCATGAAAACGGACCATTGTGTGCTGATAGACGATTATGCCCATCACCCCGAAGAGCTAAAGGCGAGTATTCAGTCGGTGAAGGAACTCTATGCCGGCAGAAAGGTTACCGGTATTTTCCAGCCGCACCTGTTTACCCGCACACGCGATTTTGCACCCGAGTTTGCCGCCAGTCTTTCGCTGCTGGACGAACTGATCCTGCTGGATATCTACCCTGCACGCGAAGAACCCATTCCGGGAGTAACCTCGTCCATCATCTTCGACCGGGTGACTATCCCTGCAAAGAGGCTTTGCACCAAAGCAGAACTGCCCGGTATCATCGAGGCAGGAGAGTATGATGTTGTACTGATGGTTGGAGCCGGCGATATAGACCGGTTGGTTGAACCTGTAAAACAAATATTGGAAAAACGGTGATCCGCGCATTATCCATAGTAGTTGCCACGTTGTTGTTTGCCTACATCGTGTTTGTCTCTTTCTATTTCAGGGAAAAGAGACACAACCCTCGTTGTCACGACCTGGAGATTGTGGTGGAAGACAGCCTCGACAAACACTTTGTGAGCGAATCAGATATCATAGCCATACTCAGGCAAGCCGATCTGAACCCCATCGACAAACGGGCAAGAAAGGTTAACACCAACAAGATTGAGGCCGAACTGCTCAAGAACCAGATGATAGCCCGGGTGGAAGCCTATAACACCCCTTCCGGAACAGTCAAGCTGGAGGTAACGCAGAAAGTACCCATTCTGCGCATTATGAGTGTGCGGGGTAACTATTATGTGGATAACGAAGGCAGCACCATGCCAGTTAGTCCCCGCTACGTGGCCCACGTACCAATTGCAACCGGTTACATAGAAAAAGAGCTGGCTATTACCGATTTATATAAATTTGCATTATTTTTGCAAAAGGATGAGTTCTGGAATGACCAGATTGATCAGATATTTGTTCATCCCGACGGCGAAACAGAACTTATACCCCGGGTGGGAAGTCACCGGATCGTATTAGGTACACTGGACGATTTTGAAACCAAGCTTCAGAACCTGAAGCTGTTTTACGATCAGGCCATTCCTATCGTAGGATGGGAGAAATACAGTGTAATCAGTTTAAAATATAAGAATCAGATTGTTTGTACAAAAAAATAAATAATATGGCATACACAGACTTTATAGCAGCTATTGATCTAGGTACCTCCCGGATAGTCGGGATGGTGGGAAAGAAGAACGAGCACGGAGTTCTTTCCATAATTGCCTACGAAGTTGAAAACTCCGGTAACTGCATCCGGAGGGGATGTGTATATAATGTGGAAGAAACAGCCAATAAAATTAAACGCCTGGTAAGGAAACTTGAAAACAAGCTTCACGAGGCAAAGATAGAGAAGGTGTACGTAGGTGTAGGCGGACAGTCACTACGTTCCATCAACCACACGGTACCCCGTGTACTTGGTACGGAAGGCGTGGTGACGGACGAGATCATCTCGTCGCTGCATGCAGAATGCCTCAACTTCCATCCGGATATGCTGGATGTGCTGGCTGCGGTGTCTCCCGTATATTACCTGGATAACAAACCCGAGGCCAATCCGGTGGGCATTCCCTGCACACGCATCGAAGCAAAATATAAGCTCATTGTGGGGCGTCCTTCACTGAAGCGGCATATCATAAACAGTATTGCCGAAAGAGCCCAGATAACCATTGCCGGAATTATTGTTTCACCCCTTGCCCTTAGCGATGCCGTTCTGAACGACGACGAACGCGATCTGGGATGTGCGCTGATTGGTTTTGGTGCCGGTGTTACAACACTTACCGTTTATAAGGGAGGAAAACTGCTGCATCTGTCTGTTATTCCGTTGGGAAGCAATCTGATCACAAGAGATATAACCAGTCTGCATCTGCCGGAAAGCGAAGCCGAAAGGGTAAAACAAACCTACGGAAGCGCCATGATGGATCAGGATAACGACCAATCCATCCAGGTAAGTCAGGCCGACGGCTTGGGTATGCGTGAAATCAAGCTATCGGATCTCAACAACGTGGTTGAGGCACGTATGGGAGAAATTCTTGAGAATGTGTACGCCAGACTGGATGCCATCGAGATGGAGGGAACGTTAGGAGCAGGTATCGTTATTACAGGAGGTGGAGCAGCGTTGAAAAGTCTGCCCGAAGTAATACGCAAGCGCACTAAAATGGAGGTACGTTACGCGGCTACCCGCAGAGGAATTGTGGCCAGCGGCGACCTGGAAGCAGGTAACCCTTCGTATGCATCGGCCGTAGGCTTGTTGCTGAACGGAACCGAAAACTGTGCCGGCTATGTGCCTCCTGCTTATGTGGTTGAACCTGGCCCCTTCATGGAAGATCCTATAGAGGTACCGCCCATGCCGAAGAGTGAACCCGTTAAGCCGTCAAAACCCAAACCGGAAAAGAAACAGGGTGGGCTTTTAAAGAACCTTTCATCGAAGTTTGACAGCATGACACGGAATCTTTTTGATGATAGCGAAGATAAGTCATAAGCAATTGTAATATAATAACTGAACACATGGACGATACAATATTAGAATTCAATTATCCTACGGATAGTCCATCCATCATTAAAGTGATTGGAGTAGGAGGGGGTGGCGGTAACGCCGTAACCCATATGTATAAAGAAGGTATTCATGATGTTACATTTGTATTATGTAATACCGATAATCAGGCGCTTCTCAGATCGGATGTTCCTGTCAAGATAACTTTGGGACGCGAGATCACCCAGGGACTGGGAGCCGGCAATAAACCCGAGCGGGCCATGATGGCAGCCGAAGAGAGCCTTGATGATCTCCGCAAGATGCTTAGTGACGGAACCAAGATGGTGTTCATTACGGCAGGGATGGGAGGCGGAACCGGAACCGGAGCAGCCCCTGTAATTGCCCGTATTGCCAAAGATATGGGTATCCTTACGGTGGGTATTGTTACCATTCCCTTTGTATTTGAAGGCGAACGCAAAATTATACAGGCGCTTAACGGTGTTGAAGAGATAAGCAAGAATGTGGACGCACTTTTGGTTATCAACAACGAACGCCTGCGCGAAATATATGCCGACCTTTCCATTACCAATGCTTTTGGCAAGGCCGATGATACGCTTACGATTGCAGCAAAAAGTATTGCCGAGATTATTACCCTGCCGGGACTTATCAACCTGGACTTCGCGGATGTGAAAACAACCATGAAAGACGGAGGAGTGGCCCTGATGAGCCGCGGATACGGCGAAGGCGAGGGCCGGGTACGCAAATCTATCGAAGATGCGCTTAACTCGCCGTTGCTTAACAACAACGATATATTTAATGCCAAGAAGATTCTGTTTAACGTTTCCTTCTGCGAAGACACCGAGCTTCGTATGGAAGAGATGAACGACGTACACGACTTTATGTCGCGTTTTGGACGGGATATCGAGGTTATCTGGGGTACTACCCTTGATAACACCCTTGGAAACAAGGTGAAGATCACCATTCTGGCAACCGGATTCGGCGTGGAGGATATTCCTCAGATTGCCGATCGGAGAAGAGCCGAAAACTCGCGGATGTCTGAAGAAGAACTCCGTCAGGAAGAAGATCGCCTGCGTAAGGAGCAGGAAGAGAAGGACCTGATAGACAAATACTACGGAGCTTCCGGTCAGCGGATGCGTCGTGCTTCCACCAGAGCGAAAGCCGTTATACTCTCTACCGAAGAGATGGACGACGACGCCTTTATCGTATTGATGGAAGAGAATCCTACCTATAGCCGCGATCCGAAGATAATTACCCGTGCCCGTTCCAAAACAACCCGCGAAGAGGTAATAGCGCCGGTTATACAGGAAGAGAGTATCCCGGTAACTGAGAAGAAGGAAACGCCCGAAAACAACGGCCCTGTGATCCGTTTCCGTTAATGAATGAACTGTTTGTAAAATAATAAAGATATGAATCTATTTGATCAGGTAAGTGCCGACATTAAAGCAGCGATGCTGGCCAAAGATAAAATCCGTTTGCAGGCATTGCGCGGAGTAAAGAAAGAATTTCTTGAAGCGAAAACAGCCAAGGGAAGCGATGGAGAGCTGAGCGACGAAGCTGCAGTTAAAATCTTGCAGAAGATGATTAAGCAACGCAAGGAAAGCGCAGAGATCTACGTAACTCAGGGCCGTCCCGAACTTGCTCAGGATGAATTGAGCGAAGCCGCTTGTATCGAAGTATATCTGCCCAAGCAGATGAGTGCCGAAGAGCTTGAGCAGGCTTTGAAAGCAATCATCGAGCAGACAGGTGCCGCCGGAGCCAAGGATATGGGCAAGGTGATGGGCATGGCCACCAAAACACTGGC
>NZ_JBFWMI010000151.1:2613-4501 GCF_050251695.1 Macellibacteroides sp. | reverse complement strand
TTTTTTATATGCAACATTTTCATTTATAAAGCCATCTATATATAACTATGAAAGAGAGTGAAGAGTTAATTGTTGATGATTCTTCCGGACATTCAAATATTCTGAAAGTGAAAATGAATTGCAAATCCGAAAAAATTGTTGTTGCCAGGTTATTGCAAGTATGGTGGTAAATTAAAAAGATACGTAGATTATTTATAAAAAAAAGAATTATAAAACGTATACGGTTACTTTTTTTTATGAAGGTTTGAGTACTCAATATAGTTTCGAGGACATGAAGCTTCAGCAAGATAAGTATCCTGTATTTTTTGAACGAAACGGAGATAAGGTGATTATGGATTGGGTCAGTGGAAATATTGGTTACGCTATTCTTGGTATGGCTGCATCTCCGGAAGAGTATCCAACTGCACAGAGTGCCGACGGGGTGATTGGCAAGTGCCTGAAGCTTTCTACCCGTAGTACCGGAGGAATGGGGGCAATGATGAATATGCCTATGGCGGCCGAAAACCTTTTTATTGGGACTTTCGATACCATGAGTGCGTTAAGTGATCCCCTTAAAGCCACTCAGTTTGGTCTTCCTTTCGATTTACTTAAATCTGAGTTTTGGGTATACGTTTTGATGTTTTCGAATATGATATTTAAATAGTTTTTACTTTTTCAATATATTTATGTAAGTTTGTGGAATCACTGTTAGGGGTGCTCTTTTATTAAAAGAGCTGAGATAATACCCTTGAACCTGATATGTTGTAATCGACATCGGAGGGAAACGGGAAGAAAAAATATGAACTGGTAATATCTATATATTATTATTCAAGCCGTTTCGTTTTATGCGAGACGGCTTTTTTTGTTGATAAACATCTTATTAATGTGGCATTTGTGCTAATAAAAAATGAAACTATGATTGATATATCTGCAATTGGAAGAGACTTGCGCCTGATTAAGGAGAGGTCTCCCTTGGTTCATAATATCACAAACTTTGTGGTGATGAACAATACGGCTAATGCCTTATTGGCTATTGGGGCTTCTCCGGTAATGGCTCATGCTATTGAAGAGGTGGAGGAGATGGCTGGTATCGCATCTTCGATGGTACTTAATATCGGTACCCTTGAGCCCCGGTGGGTGAATGCAATGGTGCTTGCAGGAAAGATCGCTTTGAAACGAAATATCCCCATTATCTTTGATCCGGTGGGAGTAGGTGCTACATCGTATCGGTCCGAGGTATGTAAACAAATCATCAGCGAATGTAAGCCTTCAATAATAAGGGGTAATGCTTCTGAAATAATTGCTTTATGTAATGAGAATGTGAAGACTAAAGGGGTGGATAGTACGGAATCGTCTGATTCGGCCTTGAGTTGGGCTATGCAGCTTGCCAGGGAAGTGAATGCTGTGGTTGTAATAAGCGGACAGACGGACTATATTACGGATGGAGAGCTGGTTGAAATGATATACAACGGGAGTACGATGATGGAAAAAGTTACCGGAATGGGATGTACTGCTACAGCGGTACTGGGGGCTTTTGCTGCTGTAAATCCTTCCATGTTCGATGCGGCCATTCATGGTATGGCTGTTATGGGAATTGCCGGCGAGATTGCGGCTGCCAGATCTAAAGGAAATGGTAGCCTGCAGGTGAATTTCCTGGATGAACTGTATGCAATGGATGAGGAGGTGTTATGCAGAACGTTCAGACAATGAATCATTTTGACTTGAGTTTGTATCTGGTGACCGACCGTTCGCTTGCTTTGAACAGGTCTCTTGAATATGTTGTGAAAGAGGCGGCCGAAGGTGGGGTTACCATGGTTCAGTTGAGGGAGAAGGATTGCTCGTCTAAAGAGTTTCTGAATTTGGCTATTCAGCTCAAAAGATGTTTGAAATCCTTTGCTATCCCGCTTAT
>NZ_JBFWMI010000151.1:0-2513 GCF_050251695.1 Macellibacteroides sp. | reverse complement strand
TGAAAGAGGCGGCCGAAGGTGGGGTTACCATGGTTCAGTTGAGGGAGAAGGATTGCTCGTCTAAAGAGTTTCTGAATTTGGCTATTCAGCTCAAAAGATGTTTGAAATCCTTTGCTATCCCGCTTATCATAAACGACCGGTTGGATATTGCACTTGCCTGTGATGCCGACGGACTGCATATTGGCCAGAACGATATTCCCTATGAGATTGCCCGAAGGCTGTTGGGAAAGGATAAAATTATCGGCTTGTCTGTCGAAAATATCCAGGATGTAATCGAAGCCAACAAGCTGGATGTCGATTATATTGGTATTTCTCCGGTTTTCAGTACTCCTACGAAAACTGATACTGCTGAAGCTTTAGGATTGGACGGAGTTCGTGAGATAACAAAATTGTCGGAGCATCCCAGTGTGGGCATCGGAGGAATTAATCTGAGTAATGCCCACGAAGTGATTGCTGCCGGGGCGGATGGTATATCTGTGGTGTCTGCAATCATGTCTCACCCTGATCCGAGGCTTTCGGCCTTACAGTTAAAGGATATAGTTGTCAAAAATAAATTAAAATGATACAAATGAAATGGAGTGAGAAGGCCTGGAAGGCAATTGAACCGATATATGAAAAGACGGTAACGTTGCCTTTTATCCAGGAGTTGACTAACGGTACGCTGGACAGAGAGAAGTTTATTTTTTATATTCAGCAGGATGCCATGTACCTTTCTGATTACGGAAGTGTAATTACGGGGATTGCATCCAAATTAAAAGATCCGGCACACACGGAATCGTTCATCCGTTTTGCAGGAGATAGTATTGTCGTTGAGAGGGCTTTGCACGAGTCATTTATCCATGGAATTAATGAAAAGGACCGTTTAAAACCATCACCTGCTTGTTTGCTTTACACTTCGTATTTGTGGCGTCAATTAGCTAATGCTCCGATTGAGGTTAGTGTTGCCGCCGTGTTGCCCTGTTTCTGGATATACAAGGCTGTGGGTGATTATATCTTGGCAAATCAGACGAATGAGGAGAATCCATATCAGACCTGGATTAATACGTATGGAGGGGATGATTTTTCCAGATCTGTGAGCCGGGCCATTGAGATATGTGATGAGTTGGCCGAAAGCTGTACCGAGAGCCGGCAAAAAGAGATGTTGGAGGCTTTTGTTGTCTGCTCTAAAATGGAATACCTGTTTTGGGATTCGGCCCATAATTTGGAACAATGGAAAATATAGAAAATAAAAACGATGAAAAAATATAGAATTGCTTTAAGCATTGCCGGAAGTGATCCGAGTGGGGGAGCTGGTATACAGGCGGATCTGAAGACTTTTTCGGCTTGCGGTTGCTATGGTGCAACGGCTATTGTTGCTGTGGTGGACGAAAATACGGTTGGAGTAACAGGGGTTCATCCCGTTCCGGTTTCATTTGTAACGGGACAGATAAAATCTGTTCTGGATGATATCGGAGCAGATGCGATTAAGATTGGAATGCTGCATTCCTCCGAATTGATAGTTGCAGTGAGAGATACGTTATCTAAATATAAGATTCGGAATATTGTATTTGATCCGGTGATGGTGGCTACCTCGGGCGATAAGCTTTTACAGGATGAGGCAATTACGACATTGAAAAATGAGCTGATTCCTTTTGTGAGGGTTATTACACCCAATATTCCGGAGGCCGAAATCTTATTGGGTAAGAAGATTGCCACACAGGAGGATCTGCCTTTGGTTGTAAAATCGTTGTCGGTTGGCGGTACTGTATCTGTATTGCTGAAAGCCGGACATTTATCGAATGAAGAGCTGACCGACGTATTTTATAATGCTGAGACGGACGAAATCATAAAACTAAGTTCAAAAAGAGTACATACGAAGAATACACATGGTACAGGTTGCACATTCTCCTCTGCCATTACTGCTTTTCTGGCTCACGATAAGTCGTTGAATGAGTCGATCCGGCTGGCCAAAGAGTATATAAACCAAACAATTGTAACCGGTGCTGCATACGAAATTGGCAAAGGACACGGCCCGGTACATCATTTTTTTAATTTTTGGGAATAAGAGATAAAGATGATTGACATTAAATAAATCGTAAGGAGCAAGTCTCTTTACGATTTTATATGCTGTTTTAGTTTTTTTATGGCCCAATCATAATGGCTGGAAGTGGAAGATACTGCATAGCTTCCCAGACTGGTTGTCCCTGTCCAAGAATAATACTTTTTTGTAAATAATTCCTCATTTGTAAAAGATTCAATTAATTTCAGTACTTCTCTGTGACTTTCTTTTAGAAGTGTAGTAGCACTTTCAAGAGAGGTTTTCTGATGTTTCTCCCAGAATCCGATATTCATTTGAGGATATGTTTTCCAGTTATACGGATCAGGAAGAAAGTTGACCGGCTTTCCTGAAATATTGGATTGAGCCCATTTAATAAACAGTTGATGCCATTCGTAAAGATGAATCAAGACATCCCGCAGATTCTTATCTCGATCTTCGAATGAAAATGTAGCGTGTTGCTTTTCTTCAGACATGG
>NZ_JBFWMI010000150.1:0-4504 GCF_050251695.1 Macellibacteroides sp. | reverse complement strand
ATCGCCTTTTGGTGTATCGCTCACCACCTTGCCTCTTAAACAAAGCAGCATACACTGGTTTGCAACCATCTCCTGTAAGACGGTTACGAGGGGCCTGCCCTCATCTCTTTCACAGTTACAAACATTGACGCCAGACAATGTTTTCACAGCACACTCTGTCATCTGTCATCCCGTACGGCTCCGCTGTAGTCACTGCCAAATCAAACCGCAGGCTTTTCGTAGTCGATTTCACAGAGCTTGTTTTATACACCAGCATCCGGTTACGAAGGAGATTTGCATCGTATTCCTTCTCTTCAGAGAGGATGCATAACCAATGGTTAGTCCTAACACAACGATGAACTAATCTAATCACTACCATGAACTATTTTTTTCATAACGAGCCATTATTCGTTTGCCATATGTTAAACGCAAGTCACACAATTGTTGAACGCAAGTTACTCATATGTTGAATGCAAGTCATCCAATTGTCAAACGAATAGTATGCTACTAGGTTCCGAATAGTTGTCCGTATACTAAAGATTAAAACACTTAAGGGAATATAGTACGTTATTGCCTAAATGAAATTACATCGTAGTGGATTTTCTTTTAATGGATAGTTAATACTTGATTTAATATTTTTCGGTTTAATTCTGTAGATTTGTACTTTAAATTAAATATAGACCTATTATGAGTGTGTTTAAATCTTATTTCTTGTCAGGACTTTTGTGTGTGGGCTTACTGCAAGCCAATGATGCGGTTTCGCAATCTTCTACCACGAAGGATAATGTGTCGTGGAGCAATTATCCGGTTGGTAACATTATTTTTAAATCCTTGTCGCCTGAAACAGAAGGGGCTCGTATTTATCATGAATTGGTGTCGAATCCGGAAGATTATATTGCTTCGCAAGCACGGAAGGTGTTAGAAACGCTTTATTTTTCTCCTTCTGATAGCATTCCGGGTATAAAAACGATTCATTATACCTTGAAAGAGTACGATGGGATTTCGGCAAAGGGGGGTAATCCTCCAACTATTTATATAGACTACAGTACAAAATGGGTGGAAAAAACCTTTGGAAAAGAATTGAATAAAGAAAAAGTAGATTATGAAACCCGCGGTGTTTTATATCATGAGCTAACGCATGGTTTTCAGTTAGAACCTCAGGGGATAGGCTCTTATGGAACAAATAAGACTTTTTTTGCCATGATTGAAGGAGTAGCAGATGCTGTCCGTCTGCTTAACGGTTGCTTTACAGAAAAAGACAGACCCAAAGGTGGCAGCTATATGGATGGTTACCGTACCACCGGGTTCTTTCTTGCCTGGCTGACAAAAACAAAGGATCCGGATTTTCTTAAAAAATTCAATCAAAGCACATTAAAAGTTATTCCCTGGTCGTTCGATGGAGCGATCAAATACGCCTTAGGGAATCAATTCCAGATAGATGGTCTTTGGAATCAGTATCTTACAGAAATGGGAGATATTGCTGTAGCAAATAATCAGAATCCCCGTTAAGTAAGCAGAGGAAAGAGGCATTGTTACGGAAAACTATAATGTTTGAACGTAGTTTATAACTTTTCCTGCAAAAGTCTCCCACGATAGTGCCTTTTTCTCTGTCTCTATATTCTTGAGACAGGTTGCCAGCTGGTCGTTTTTAAAAAGGGTCAGGATAGCTTCTTCAATGGCTTGAGCTGTTATGGCAGAGGTTACTATACCGGTTTTCGGGATATCGATGCTTGCCGGGAAATCACCCACCGGAGTACTTATCATCGGGGTGTCGAAATGGTACGCAATAGATACGACTCCGCTTTGTGTGGCCGAACGATAGGGCAGTATCAAAGCATCTGCTGCCGAGAAGTAGTCGCTGATCTCATTGTCATTTATATACCGGTTGAATACCCTGATTCGCTCTTTCACACCGGAAGCATCGATCTGATGCTGGTATTTATCGAAGCTGCCGTAGCATTCGCCGGCAATTACAAGCTGATAGGTGTTATCTAGATGCGACATGGCTTCGATCAGCAAATCAAGTCCTTTATAATGGCGGATCAGTCCGAAAAAGAGTAATGTTTTTTTATCCGGATCAAGCCCCAGCGTGGTGCAGGCTTCCGACCGGTCTTTTCGTTCGCCGAATTGGTTGTACAGGGGATGCGGACTCACCATACAGGGGGCCGCGGGACGGATAGCGTGTAAATCGTTTTTTACATTTTCGCTGAGGGTGATAAATCCATGACACTGATTGAAAAACAGCTTAGCCAACGGCTTATCCATGGGCCGGGCTTCGTGAGGAAAGGCATTGTGAAGCAACGCCACCACTTTACAGCTTTTTTTCATCCGGTTGGCTATGTGGGCATAACCGGGTACAAAGAAGCTCATCCAATAGGAGATGATAATCAGATCCGGCGCAAACTCTCTCAACGCTTTTTCCGTAGCAAAATAGCTGAAAGGATTGATGCTGTCTAATGTCCGAACACTTTCAACCACTTCTGCCTGATCGTCTTTATCTACATATTGTGTCTTTCCGGGGAATAATATGCCGGGATATAGTCGTTTGAAGTTAAATGCTTTAACCTGGTGTTCTTTGCCAAGCTCGTCATAAAGCATGGCGCTGAACTGGGCGATTCCGCCCCGGTAAGGATAAAATGGAGAAAGGATGGCAATCTTCATAATTGGATACATAGTGAAAGAAAAGAGGGTGAACCGTGTTGCCGGTTCACCCTTCATTATATTAATATCTGTAGTGTTCCGGTTTATAAGGTCCGTCTACGGGAACACCGATGTAATCGGCCTGCTTTTCACTTAAAACAGACAGTTTCACACCGATACGTTCCAGATGCAGGCGGGCTACCTCTTCGTCGAGTCGTTTAGGCAGGCGATAAACACCTATTTCGTAAGCCATCTGCCACAGATCTATTTGTGCCAGAACCTGGTTTGTAAATGAATTGCTCATTACAAAAGAGGGGTGTCCGGTTGCACAACCCAGGTTTACCAAACGTCCTTCGGCCAACAGGAAGATGGAGTTTCCGGTTGGAAAGGTGTACTTGTCTACCTGAGGTTTGATGTTTGTATGTTTGATATTGGGGTAATTCACCAATTTGTCTACCTGAATCTCGTTGTCGAAATGGCCGATGTTACATACAATAGCCTGATCCTTCATCTGAGCCATATGTTCGATGGTGATGATATCGCAGTTTCCGGTAGTGGTAACAAATATGTTACCCTCTTTAACCGCCTCTTCCATGGTGGTTACTTCAAATCCTTCCATGGCAGCCTGCAATGCACAGATTGGGTCGATTTCGGTCACGATCACACGTGCACCGTACGAACGCATGGAACGGGCACATCCTTTACCTACATCACCATAACCCAGAACAACCACTACCTTACCGGCAATCATTACATCGGTGGCACGTTTGATACCATCGGCCAGCGATTCGCGGCAACCGTACAGATTATCGAATTTGGATTTGGTTACCGAGTCGTTTACATTGATGGCAGGAACCAGCAATTCCCCTTTTTCCATCATCTGGTAAAGACGATGTACACCGGTGGTTGTCTCTTCTGAAACCCCCTTCATCTCTTCAACCGCACGATGCCAGCGCTGGTTATCTTCGGCCAGAATAGTATTGAGTGTATCCAGAATAACCTGCTCTTCATGATTGCCACCTTTACGGTTGATGGTTTCGGCGTCTATTTCGGCACGGTATCCCATGTGTACCAACAGGGAAGCATCACCTCCGTCGTCTACAATCATATGCGGACCTTTTCCTTCGGGGAAACGGAGTGCCATGTCTGTACACCACCAGTATTCTTCGAGGGATTCTCCTTTCCACGCAAATACAGGTACGCCTGTGGCGGCAATGGCGGCGGCGGCATGATCCTGCGTAGAGAAAATATTACAGCTTGCCCAGCGAACATCGGCTCCCAGAGCAACCAATGTCTCGATCAGAACGGCCGTCTGAATAGTCATGTGCAACGAGCCGGTAATTCGGGCGCCTTTTAGCGGCTGTTTATCGGCATACTTGGCACGAAGCGCCATTAAACCCGGCATTTCGTGTTCGGCGATTTCAATCTCCTTGCGACCAAACTCGGCCAAACTCATATCCGCTACTTTATAAGGCAGCGTGGTTGGAAATAGTTGTGACATATTGAATAAAATAGATTGTTCAGTTTGCAAAGGTAAATAAAAAGCATGAAGTTAGTTGTTAAGGAAAAGAAAAAGAGAGCTTTCCATAGGGGAAGGCTCTCTTCTATATGCTCATTGAGGGGTTATTCCCTGTTCTTTGAGTAGTTGTAACCCGATATCTTTGAGTTTATATTTTTGGATCTTGCCACTTCCCGTCAATGGAAAGCCGTCAATGAAGAATACATATTTTGGTATTTTATGGCGGGCTATTTTACCCCGGCAGAAATCTTTGACAATTTCTTCGGTAAGAGTCACGCCCTCTTTTTGAATGATAAAGGCTCCTACCTCTTCTCCATATTTCTGCGAGGCGATGGCGGCAACCTGTACATCTTTTACACCTTCCAG
>NZ_JBFWMI010000149.1:0-4506 GCF_050251695.1 Macellibacteroides sp. | reverse complement strand
AGTACTTAAAGGCCGCTCCATTAAATCCATCCCAATAAAAGACATGGAGCAAGTTCCGGTCTTCGACTGGAGAGAGATAAAAAAATGGGACTTGAATATTAAAGATCTTCCTAAAAATACGCTTATCGCCCACATGCCGTTTTATGAGAAATATAAAATACCACTGCAAACCGGAGGAGGCATTGTATTTGTTTTTATTTTAGTTGCCATCACTCAACTAATACTTCTATATAAAGAAGAAAGCAGACAGAAAAAAGATACGCTGCATAAGTTACTTAAACAAGGTAAAGAGCTTGAACTGTCGCTTAAATCAATACCAGAAGGTGTAATATCATTAGATTTAGCCAATTGTGTATTAACAATAAACAAAGCTGCCATGCAGTTTTTGAAATTGAAAGGAGATGCCACCTCCTACATAGGAGCAAACCTTTTCACCTTACTGGATATTCATCTTCCAGGTAATACATATTATCTACAAGAAATGATCTTATCTACAAAAGGAAAAGAAAAGAACCTCTCATTTGATAAAGCTGCCTATATCAAATCTCCAAATGTAAAAGATTTTCCTATTAAAGGAGACATCGCAGGAATTTACAGAGATGGTATTGCCTATGGAACCGTTATTACATTTACAGATATCTCCAACGAACTGATTCAAAACGAACTGATGGATATTGCTATGAATAATGGTAGTATTTTTACCCTTCGAATACCCGAAAACCATGAAGGAATTAACTTTAGTCCCCTGTTCTTCAGTCATTATCAAATTTATGACGATGGGAGTCATCTAATTAGCAACGACGAATTCATTAAACTGCTTCACCCGGATGATGTTGAACTCTTCCATGATTTGATAAGTTCGGATTACTATCTGGAGACTAAGATTGCTTTTAAAGCCCGTATTAATGTAAATAATAAGGGATATAACTGGTTTGAATTCCGTTTATCATCCATGTACGATCCCAAAGCGAGTACGAAGAAATTCATTTTTGGAATAGTAATTGATATCCAGTCGTATAAACAGACGGAAGAAGAACTTGTAGCAGCCCGGGATAAAGCAAAGCAATCGGATGCACTTAAAAGTGCCTTTCTTGCAAATATGAGTCACGAGATTCGCACGCCTCTAAATGCTATTGTTGGATTCTCAAACCTGCTAACCTGTGATGATGAATATGACCAGGAAGATAGACTTATCTTTATTGACGCAATAAACAACAACTGCAGATTGCTTTTGGCTCTTATATCAGACATCCTGGATCTGGCACGGATTGAAAGTGGATCCATGCTCTTTAAGAATATCCGCTGCGAAGTGAACGAATTGATTGAGCAAATTATTAATACACATCAGGTAATTATACCATCCAATCTGCGCTTGATAAAGGAGGTGCCTAATGAAACATCAATTCTGATGATTGACTGTATCCGACTGAATCAGGTGATAACAAACTTGATAAACAACGCCATCAAGTTTACAACTAAAGGTTATATTAAAGTTGGCTACACGAAAGAAAAAGAGGGATATCTCAAATTCTTTGTGGAAGATACAGGCCGGGGTATTGCCGAAGAAGATCTAAACAATGTATTTGACCGGTTCTATAAGAAAAATGAATTTACTCAGGGAGCCGGGCTGGGATTATCGATTTGCAAGGTAATTGTAGATAGGTTCAATGGCACCATTCAAGTAACATCCAAGCAAGGAGAAGGAACACGCTTTGAAGTTCGCATACCCGATCAGGATGCTGCTTCCTATGAAATGGATGGCATCGTACCCAACTGCGATAAAGGAGTCAAAGACTACAGTCAACAGATACAAGTAACCAATCAACCAAAGAATGGCTTATCAACGATCCTGATTGCCGAAGATGAAGATAGTAACTTTCTGTTGGTTAAAACCATTCTTAAGAATAAGTATCAATTGATCAGAGCTAAGAACGGCAAAGAGGCAATTGATATATTCAGAAGAGAAAACATTGATTTGATTCTGATGGATAATAAGATGCCTGTTATGTCGGGGCTTGATGCTCTTACAATCATAAGAAAAGAATCAAATACAATCCCGATCATTATGCTTTCGGCCTATGTATTTGATTCCGACATTGAAACAGCCAAAAAAGCCGGAGCATCAGAGTATCTATCCAAACCCGTAGATGTAAAACTACTGAATGAAACCATTGCGAATTTTCTAAGCTAAAAACTTTAGCCTATCATCTTTCGCCATAAGTTAATTGCCATTTATCGAGCATTTTAAAATCAAGCTCTTTTAACCCTATTTTCCAGAAAGGAATCGGATCATCATGATCTCCCAGATACATACGGTCGCGTACCTTAAATGCCGGCTGTGTAAGCGCAAAAGAAGAATCAGATTGTGATGTGCTTACACCGCCTAAATCAAGAACAGTGTGAAATACACTGTTGGTGCTTACAGGCGCTGACTGATGATTTACTGCCGATCTGTATTTTTCGGGCCATTCTGTTCTGAATACATCCGAAAACCAGATAATATAAGGTATATGGAGCTGGTAGTAAGTTGGAATTGGCGATGCATGCAAATATCTGGCACGCGCATCGTCAAAAATATCTTCTCCGTGATCAGACAGATACACCAACGATGTGCAGTCGCCGGTTTGTTTAAGCTTCGAGATAAGTTCGGATAAAATATAATCTGTATAAAGTATCGAGTTATCGTAAGCATTGCGCATTTCTTTTTTATAAGCAGCACGTATTCCGGCCACTTTATCAGGCTTAAACATACTAAACTCCTTTGGATATCTTTCATGGTAATTGAAATGAGATCCATAGGTATGAAGCACAATAAATAAATTGCCTGTATTTTCCTTAATTGCTTTATCTACATAAGGCAGAACGGCCCCGTCGTGCAAAGAGGTTAGAAGACTGCCTGTTTTGAAAGAGCTGAGATCAATAAATTGATCGGCTTCACGATAAAAAGCACCGATCATGGAGGTGGTAAGCTTCTGATTGGCAATAACAACTGTTTTATATCCAGCCTCTTTAAAGGCAGTCACAATACTTTTCTGACTGTATATCACCTCATAGTTCTCGGCCGAAGCTGCCGAAAGAATAATGGGTACACTCTTATGAGTATTATTAGATTGAGTAATTACATCGGTAAAATGCACCAATCCATCCTGTTTACCTAGCCGAGGAGTCGTTTCTCTTTCGTAGCCATACAAACTCCATTCCATCGCCCGGGAGGTTTCTCCTACAACAAGCACTACAATTTCCCTTTTAGAAGATGTTTCATCTTTCTTTGCATTAAATGTAAAATGGGCCGAAGTTTCATGGTATCTTTTGTTTTTACCGGCTTTCTCTATTGCAAAATAAAGATTATAAAGAGCATTGACCGGATAAACATCCTTTTTAAAAGAGACTTCCTGTTCTCTATCGGGTGTTAATACATAGGAGGTTCCTCCTGCTATAAAAATTGCCAAGGCCACTAAAGCCCACTTCTTTCTAAAACTTTGCGACAATTTATCTTTCAGTCGCACAGAGCGATACGCAAGATACAATGTGGGCAATGTATATAAAAAGAAAACACAGAGGATAATTACCAATATATTTCCGACCAATTCGCCTGCTTCCGAAGCATTCGAACTGGTAAGGTTTAAAAACATATCTACGGCAACAACCGATTCTCCGAAAAGATAAAGCAGAATAAGTTGTCCCCCATCCAGAACAAACTTGGGAAGAAGCAGCCACACCATTATTCCAGGCTTTTTGAATACCAGCAACAGCCACATAACACAAGCCAGAGGGATTAAGATAGCTGCAATTCCTACTGTGATAGAGAATGGCTCCGTAACAAAAAAAACCAGATTTGGGACAATAAGCAACAGGGAGAATAAGAAATACAGATGCTCCTGACTTACAATCCAACGAACAATTTTTGAGAAATGGGCCATATATTCAACTACTTACAATTCAAAACACCTATTAAAACCTTTATTATAAAAAATAAAACCAGCAAATGTAATCAAATTTAAACACTAACAAGCTATTAAGTATTAATTAAAAGCGGCTATTTTATTAATTGTTCCGACAAACTCTTCGTTAGTAAGCATAATGGAAGGCTCCCTAAAATTAACATAGTCTTCAAAATAGTCGCTGGCCACGTCGGCAACCAGTTCCGAGCCATCCAATCCGAATGATGTAACTATATTTTCTACCTTGCTTCGAATTCGGCGGATCACATCCAGTCTTTCCTGGTAGCGATCCGGCTTTTCATTACCGGTAATATGTTCGTTTTTTGCTATCAGATACATAACTGTATAAAACTTGTCCACATCTCCAAACAGCGGAATAAATTGTTGTTTAGTTTCATCGGGTAATCCCGCCAGTAAAGCTTGTACTTTTGTCATTTTAATCAAATTATCATTTAAGGGTGCAAACCTACATAAAAAAGTTCATTTTAGCCATATGAAGCAGTCGGATAGCTTCCATCTAAATTTATCAAAACTACAGTAATGAATACTAATTTCCATCAATTAT
>NZ_JBFWMI010000148.1:0-4531 GCF_050251695.1 Macellibacteroides sp. | reverse complement strand
CACTAAGAATTCTATATATCTCCCACCATAGAACCCCTTTTTTCCCTTCAATGCCTTTTGAGTTTTTTAAAGTAGTGGCAACAGAATAATCTTGACAAGGGAAACCTCCGACAAGCATGTTACAGTCTGGAATATCCTCTGTCCTTACAATGTTTATATCATCGTTGCTATGGCCTTCAAGTCCAAATCGATGACAGTATATAATTGAAGCATCTTGACGTTTAGTTGAAGGCTCCCATTGATTGCTCCAAACAGTCTTAAAATGTGAATTAGCACGTTCTAAACCAATCCGGAATCCTCCAACTCCTGCAAATAATTCTACAACTCTAATGTCATTTTCTTCTACCTCCACCTTTTCTTCAGGAAATAAATTCATTTCCTTAGTTTTATATACTGAATTTCTATAATAGTTTAAAGCTGGACATAACGCTTTAGATGTTTCTTCTTGATTATCGAAGTTGTATTCTTTACTCATCATTATTGTTTTATTGAGCACTATGCTCAAATTTATTTACAAAAGTAATTTGTTTTTTGAAAGATCAAAAATTGTTTCATTCATTTTGTTAAATAATAAATATTTATTTTAGTTGGATATTAACTGTGTGTTTAATAACTCTAAATATGGATTCTGTATATTAATTATTTTTTTCATATTGTTTATTGATATTTAAGAACGTATCTAAAGGGAACTATATATAATATAAATTCATTTTATAGAAATAATATTTGTATTTAAGGCAACCGGTCGGGGCGTTGTAATTTCTGACATTGTTAGATTTTACCCGACCGGTTCCTTTTTTATTTATACCAGACTACGGGTCTGTTAAGTTGTTTGCTTACTTCGGAGAGTTGGGAGCGGAGTTTCATCAACTCGGTGTTGATCTGCATTCGCTCGGGTCCCTGACCGAAAAGGAAACGTTTGCTTCCCAGTTTTCGCATTTGGTGTTGCAGCTCCTGCTCCCGGGCCATCAGCCGGGGGCGATCGCTTTGCATCGTGCTTATAATATCTGCTTCGTCTGCCTCTGGAGATTGTAGCGGATTATCCGATACCAAACTTGCCAAATCCATTCCTGTGCTTTCCTTTAGTGCTTGCAGGTGCCCGGTTAATTGGGATTCTGCAACGATGGTGCGGAAGGCGCGTTTTCCTATGCGGCGGAAGAGGGAATCGGGGTCTTCGCCGGGTGGGAGAAGTAACTCGCTGGTCTGCATGCCGTGGCGATGGAGTACGGCGATGGCTGCGGCTGCGATTTCTCGTCCGCGGTCGTCGGCATCCATCAGTACGGCTACGCGTTTGGTGTAGCGCTTCAGCAGTTCGGCATGGTCGTCGGTAAAGGCGGCGCCGCACTGGGCAACGGTGTTCTTAAAGCCTGCTGCCACCATGGCCAGGGTGTCTTTGTAGCCTTCGGTCAGGAAGGCAAAGGTCTCTGTCCGTATGGGCTCCCCTGCCAGATGCAAGCCGTACAGGGTGCGGCTTTTGTTGTACAAGTCGCTTGTTTGGCTGTTTACGTATTTAGGGGTGTAACTCCTGTTTTCCTCCGTGATGGTTTGGGTGGTTCGTCCTGCAAAGGCAACCAGCCGGTTGTTTTCGTCGCGGATGGGGAATACAATACGTCCCCTCATGGCTTTAAACGCGCTGGGCACCGTACTTTTTGCCTGACTTACCTCAAAATCTACATAGGCTTGGGTAATGCCGTCGCAGTCGGGGTGGTATTTATTGCCATCCATCCAGCTGTGGTCGTCCAACTTTACCTCATGTATACGGGCCAGGGCGGGATGGTGTCCATACATCGACCGCATGAACTTCACGTTTTCGGCTTCCATGGCGGCAAGCTGCGCCGGTGTAGCGGCGGGCTTCTGTGCCCTGGCTTTTTCCCTTCGCGCGATTTGTTGTGGCGGAGGGGTTGATCCGTTGCACCATTCCTGGCGCAACAGATTAACAGCCTCGGCAAAGGTGCACGATTTTATTTTGCTGATAAAGGCGATCACATCACCTCCTTCGTTGCAGGCAAAACATTTAAAGATCTGCTTTCCGGTATGTACGTGCATGGAAGGGGTGGAGTCGTCGTGGAAAGGGCATAATCCTAAACACTTACCTCCTAATTTGTACTCCAGTTCAACGTAGGTACCTATCACATCTTCGATGTTCAGGGCCTCTTTCAGCTTCGCTATCTCTTCTTTGCTGTTTTCGTTCATGATGCTTAATAGTCGGAGATGCGGGTCATGTGGTTATTATAGCGGAATTTTGTGGTTCCGGTGGCACCGTTACGGTTCTTCAGGATGTTGATGTTGCCAATGCCCACCTTGGATTCGCCATCTTCGCCTTTACCATTGCCTTGCAGCTCGGGACGGTTGATAAAGAATACCACGTCCGCCGCCTGCTCCAGCACCCCGGAGTCGCGCAGGTCGCTCAGCTTGTGCTTGTAGTTGTCGTTCCGCTTCTCAATCTCGCGGTTCATCTGTGCCAAAACTAAGGCTGGGATGTTTTCCTCTACCGCCAGATCCTTGATGCGTTTCATGGCATGGCCCAACGAAGTAGCCAGGTTCTCTCCTTGAGCATGGCCCGTATCCAACTGGTTGATATAGTCCAGTACCAGGAAATCGCATTGCTTGCGCTTGCGTGCCAGCTTTACTTTGGCGCGGATATCTTCGGGGCGTGCTGCTGCAATGTAATCGATGTAGATGGGTAGTTTTCGCAACGTATCTTCGTTCAGGCTTTTGGCCACGGCAATCTCTGTTTCGGTAAGTCCGTGCATACGCAGGTTCTCCGGCGAAATGTCCGACATGGACATCAGGATACGACCGTATAACTGTTCCATGCTCATCTCCAATGAGATGATATAAACCGGTATTTTTTTAAGAGCAATCTGAACCGCCATGAAAAGAGAAATAGCCGTTTTGCCGTGGGAGGTAAGCGCCGAGGCAATGGTAACCTCGCCCCTCATAAAGCCGCCCATAATATCGTCCATTCCTTTAAGGCCGGTGGAATAACCTACCGAAGTACCGCCGTTCTCCAACAGGCGGGTGTGGCGGGCAACCACCTCCTGACCGATTTCACTGATCTGTCGGGTACTGGTGCTGTTTACACCCATGCCGGCAATCTCTTCCAGCTTGCTGTTTGCCAACTGTAGGATTTGCTCTACCGGAATGTCCCTGCTGCCGCACTTGCCCGAAATCTCCATGGCCAACAGACGCAGGCTGTTACGCTGATACTCTTCCACAATCAGGTCGGCATAGGTGGTAACGTGTACATCGTCCACTACAGAAAGAAGTCCGTCTCCCACGTAGTTTAGTCCGTTCATCTCGGCATAGAGCTCGTGGTCCAGGGCACGCATCTCGTGCTCTAAAAGCGTGTAGTCCATGGCTTTCCCTTTGTTGAAAAGCTCGATAATTCCTTTGTAGATCAAGGCCAGTTCGGGGCTTGTAAGCATTTCTGCTGTAACGCGGGGATAAACCTGACTGCTTTCGGCTACTCCGGTAAGGAGAGCGCATACGAAACTTAGTTCGTTTTTGAATCCAATATTTTCTGTTTTCATAATAATTCTGTTTTGTTTCAGTAGTAACAAATTGCCTGGTCGCGCCTCCCTGCCTTTCGTTTTTTCCTGTTTTTGTTTTATTTACATTTACCTTCCGATATTCAACCTGCAGAGTATCCATCGGAAGATGGTTTTTTTCGCAATTACTTATCCGTGTTTTTTTCCTGAAATTCAGGTATTTTACTTAAATCAATTTCCAGCTTTGGAATGTAGCAACCCTTTACATGATGCTCGGGGTAGTAGTTCTCTACCGAGACTCCCAGTTTCGCCTTCTTGGCTTTAGGGGCTGCCTCTTCTGCTGCTTTATCGCCACCATTGGTCTGCTTGTACTGGGCACTTTTTTTACCCACAATGCTATCGTAGCCCACCAGGGAGATGCGGGTGCCGCCTCTCACGCGTTCGATTTTCAGTATGCTTTCACTTTGGAAATCGGTCATGATGCGGTTCCATTGCTTGCGATCCAGATTGAAATATTCGGCCAGTTCTACTTGCCTGGCTATAAATTCGCCTCTGAAACAAACATATCTCCTTCCGTTGAACGTTACTTCTCCCTTTGCAAAATAGACTTTTTGGTAGAAGTAACTGAGGATCCTTGCTCTGAGGGCTGTTTTTTCGCAGCTGCTTCGCTCGTTATCCACAATCACACGGGGTATGTTGTAGTACCCGCTTTTCAGAAAATTTTCCATAGTGTAAAACTTTTTCATCGTATCGATTTTTGTTAATCATTTGTTGTTTTAATTAATTGTCCCCAAGGATGTCCCCATGTTTTCTTGGATTGAAGCGGGTTTCAGCGGAAAAATGTCCCCATGAATGTCCCCTTCTTCTTAAATATATTATGCATATTCAAATACTCTTTTAAAAAAAACCGGAATTCAAAGACTTTCCATTACTGATAAATGCTTCAGACAATCGCTATTGTCTTTCCGGATTTGTTTTGCCCTCCGGCCGGGCTTTGGTTAAATCGCATCCAAAAGCGGAGGAGATTTGTTTCGCATTTC
>NZ_JBFWMI010000147.1:0-4544 GCF_050251695.1 Macellibacteroides sp. | reverse complement strand
GCACGTTCAAAGATATCTACATTTACAACCTTGTCAGTAATATAATCCTCTACTTCAATCCCTAACGAACGCCCTTTCATACGCAGGTTCACATCCTTGGTAACGAGAATGGTACGTACTTTGGGATTCTTCTCTGCAATGAATAAAGTGCTGGACAGGATTCGGTGGTCGGGTGTTTTTTCCGGAAACGACAAGGCAATTTTCTCTTGATATTTGTCGCCTGTAACGATATAGAGTGTTCCTTTACCCGGACCCAGAGAAGCTCCTTTAAGAAAAAGGTCGTTGCTTGTAAGTAAATCCAGCTCGCGTACAAACTCACGGGCGTTATAATTAATTTGGTCGCTTCCCTTTTTAAATTTATCAAGCTCTTCAAGTACAACAATGGGCAGATAAATATCATTTTCCTGAAAGTTCTCAATACACTTATAATCGTGCAGGATAACATTGGTATCAAGCACAAAATTCTTCTTTGCTCCCATGATCTTTCTGTTTAATGATTAAATAATAGTATGTTTATCTAACAACAAAAATAAACAATTAGTTTGTCTGATGATAATATATTACAGTTAAAATAACTTGTTTAAAAACAGTTTTTGATGGATTGGAACAGCTGTACAAATGTTTTTCTGACATTTTTGAGCTTTTGACCTAATTATACTATGATTATTCTTCAGAGAACAATCGTATTCCTTCATTTTTATTTAAATTTGCATTTTATATAAAAAAAGAATGATGACTTACGAAGAAACGTTGCACTATCTATATACACGTGTACCTGTTTTCCAACATAGCGGAGCGTCTGCTTACAAACCAGGGTTAGGCACCAGCCTAAGTCTGGATAAATACTTGGCTTATCCTCATAAAGCATATAAGACTATTCATGTGGCAGGAACGAATGGCAAAGGCTCTACCTCTCATTTGCTGGCTGCTATTTTACAAAAATCCGGATACAAGGTTGGGCTGTACACGTCTCCGCACCTGGTAGATTTCCGTGAGCGAATCCGTGTTGACGGGAAGATGATCGATAAACAATATGTAGTCGATTTTATCGAAAAGCACAGAAGTTATTTTGAAACATTGTCGCCTTCATTTTTTGAACTGACAATGAGCATGGCTTTCGATTATTTCAGAAGTCAGGCTGTTGATGTGGCTGTTATCGAAGTTGGACTTGGCGGACGTTTGGATAGCACAAATATCATTGATCCTGATCTTTGCGTTATTACTAACATAAGCAAAGATCATGTGCAGTTTCTGGGAGATACCCTGGAGCAGATTGCCTACGAAAAGGCAGGCATAATAAAAGAGGGAATTCCTGTAATTATAGGCGAAGCCGGAATAGAGAGTGTGAAGGATGTATTTGTTTCAAAAGCCAGTGCTGAGAATGCGCCCATACGCTTTGCAGAGCAATCAGGCGTAATCCGCTCTTCGGCTATATCCGACAACGGCCATTGGGTATATGATACCACTGATTATGGTACAATTGAAGGCGAATTAGGAGGTGTTGTTCAGGAAAAGAACACATGTACTGTCCTCACAGCAATCAGAGAGCTTCTTTCGTTAGGATATAAAATTACTCCACAAGCGGTAAAGACAGGGTTTGCTCAGGTAACCGGACTTACAGGATTGATGGGGCGATGGCAGATTATCCAGAGAGATCCGCTTATAATTTGTGACACAGGGCATAATGTGGGAGGCTGGGAATATCTCTCCAAACAATTGGATCAAACGCCCTGCCATGCCCTGCATATAGTTATTGGTATGGTAAACGACAAAGATATACACGGAGTTTTAAAATTACTTCCTAAAAAAGCTATTTATTATTTTACCAATGCTTCGGTCGAAAGAGCTCTTCCAGCAGAGGAGTTTGCTTTGCAGGCAAGCGAACATGGTCTTAAAGGGACAATTCATTCATCGGTTGCTTTGGCCATTGATGCGGCTAAGAATGCAGCCGAACCAAATGATTGTATCTTTATAGGCGGTAGTACATTTATTGTTTCGGATGCATTGATTGCTTTAAAACTTGATATTTACAACTAGAAATAAAACAAATGACTGAAAAAATTCAAAAGAAGCTGAGTGACTCGAAAGGTGCTCGCTGGGCTGCGCTAGCGGTAGTGGCCTTCACCATGTTGTGTGGTTATTTTCTGACCGATGTTATGTCGCCGTTAAAACCAATGCTCGAATCGGAATTGCTTTGGAGCAGTACCGATTACGGTATTTTTACGAGTGCCTACGGCTGGTTTAATGTGTTTTTGCTGATGCTTATCTTCGGAGGAATGATCCTGGACAAGATGGGGGTTCGCTTTACCGGATTTAATGCTTGTTTACTTATGTTGGTTGGATGTGGTATCAAGTATTATGCTATTTCCGATTACTTCGCTATGGATGGCCTGATTATCCTGGGAATGAAAGCGCAGGTCGCTATTGCTGCTTTTGGATATGCCATATTTGGTGTAGGAGTTGAAATTGCAGGGATTACCGTTTCAAAGATTATTGTGAAATGGTTTAAAGGTAAGGAACTGGCGCTTGCAATGGGTCTCGAAATGGCTACTGCCCGTATTGGAACCATGCTGGCTATGTCTGTATCTGTTCCTTTTGCTAAGTATTTTAATAGTGTATCCGCTCCTATTCTTTTATGTTTCATCATGCTTTGTATCGGCCTTATCGCCTTTATCGTCTATATTTTTATGGATCGCAAGCTTGATGCCTCGCTTACTGATGCCGACAAAGATGCTGAAGAGCCGTTCAGAGTTAAAGATATTTTCTTAATTATTACGAATAAGGGTTTTTGGTTGATAGCATTACTCTGTGTTCTGTTTTATTCGGCTGTTTTCCCATTCCTTAAATATGCAACCGATTTGATGGTTAATAAATATGCCGTTGATCCCGAACTTGCAGGTATTATTCCGAGTCTGCTTCCTTTAGGTACATTGTTCCTTACTCCTTTCTTTGGTAACTTGTACGACCGTAAGGGTAAAGGTGCCACAATTATGATTATCGGAGCCTGTATGTTGATTGGGGTCCATTTGTTGTTTGCTCTTCCTTTGCTTAACCAATGGTGGTTTGCAACAATTATAATGATTATTTTGGGTGTGGCTTTCTCTCTTGTACCTTCGGCGATGTGGCCATCAGTTCCTAAAATTATTCCTGAAAATCAACTGGGAACTGCTTATGCCCTAATCTTCTGGGTTCAGAACTGGGGATTAATGGGTGTTCCTGCATTGATTGGCTGGGTATTAGACCGTTACTGCAAACTGGAAGGCGACGGACCAGCATACGATTATACTCTTCCGATGATTATTTTTACAGGATTTGGTGTTTTAGCCCTGGTAGTTGCACTGATGCTTAAGGCAGAAGACAAGAAAAAAGGGTATGGACTTGAAAAACCGAATATCAAATAATAGCACATCAAGTGTTAATTATAACAGAGGGGATATCATTAGGTATCCCCTTTTTTTGTAATCTGGTTTTATTAACCTACCTTTGCACCCGATAAAATCAATCATTAAATTATGGATGACAGTATCCCGCTTGAGGTAAATAAAAAGTAATCTGGCAGAAGTAGAAGCATTATTCCACCCTGCCGTAATAAAACGAAAGGAGGCAATAATGAAAAAATTTCTTCATTGCGAAGCCGGTTATATGGAAATTGACCAGTGGCTTCCCAATTGCTGGGTAAATGTTGAATGTCCTACTCAAGACGACATCAACTACCTTACAAACGAACTACACGTACCTGAATCATTCTTATCCGATATTGAAGATACCGACGAACGTCCACGTATTGAATACGAAGGACGATGGTTATTAACTATTTTACGTATTCCCGTACAAAGCACAGAACAAGGTATACCATTCACAACCGTGCCGATCGGCATGATTACCAATGGAGAGATTATTGTTTCTGTTTGTTATTATAAATCCGAATTAATTGACGATTTTATTCGTTATACCCGTCGTAAAGAGCTTGTAATCCGAACCAAATTCGATTTAATATTACGTATTATTCATTCGTCGGCCGTGTGGTTCCTTAAATACCTTAAGCAGGTTAACAATGAGGTAAGAATGGCCGAAAAAGAATTGGAAAAAAGCATTCGAAATGAAGATCTTCTTCGTTTGATGAAACTAGAGAAGAGTATGGTTTATTTCAACACGTCAATTCGTGGTAATGAAGTGATGCTTACCAAACTGCAGAGTATTTTCCAGGGGCCCGATTACGTTGACAAAGAATTACTTGAAGATGTGGAAACAGAGTTGAGGCAGGCTCATATTACGGTGAACATCTATAGTGATATTCTAACGGGAACCATGAATGCATTTGCTTCTATTATCACCAATAACGTGAACACCATCATGAAACGAATGACCTCTATTTCCATATTGTTGATGGTGCCAACCTTAATTGCAAGTTTTTATGGAATGAATGTTATTACCTATGCAGAAGATTTACGTTTTGGATTTATAGGAATAATTCTTTTGGCTCTTGCGTTATCTGCAGCCGCATTTATTATATTCAGAAAAATACGTTGGTTCTGATTTTATAT